>NZ_JBQTGI010000033.1:0-41711 GCF_052400645.1 Saccharicrinis sp. GN24d3 | reverse complement strand
CCTTTCATTTAGAGGCTGTCCAGACGATGGCCGGTAAAGAACAGTCGCTTTCGGACTGGTATGCCGATATTATTACCGGGCGCAAAACACAGCTGCTTGGGCTATCTTCATACCTGGTGGCCGATGCATGGTTTGCAAAACGTACGTTTGTTGACCAGGTAACAAATGCCGATATGCACTTAATTAGCAGGCTAAGGGACGATGCCCATTTGCGGTACCTGCATCAGGGTGAGCCAACGGGCAAGCGTGGAAGACCCAAAAAATATGACGGGAAAGTCGATAACAGCAATATCGACTTGAGACACTTTGAGCTTGTGTCAAAAGACCAGCGGGCTGTAATCCATAGTGCCATTGTATATTCCATATCCTTAAAACGCAGCATAAAGGTTGTGCATGCCCTTTATTGCAACGAAAAGGGCAAGCAGGTTTATTAACTTTATTTCTCAACAGATATCAATATGGCTGCTTCCGATATCCTGAAGTTTTATCAAAGCCGTTTCCAAATCGAATTTCTTTACC
This sequence comes from Saccharicrinis sp. GN24d3, assembly GCF_052400645.1. Lineage (NCBI taxonomy): Bacteria > Pseudomonadati > Bacteroidota > Bacteroidia > Marinilabiliales > Marinilabiliaceae > Saccharicrinis > Saccharicrinis sp. GN24d3. Next base: position 41,192 of record NZ_JBQTGI010000033.1, on the reverse strand, counting down.
GGGACGGAAAACAGCATACAGGCTTAAATGATTGTCAAGCCAGAAGCAGAAACAAATTGGATTTTCACTTTAACGCTTCGCTGACAGCCATTATCCTTGCCTAGGTCGCCCACTGGTTGAGCATACCCAAAGAGCTTAGAAAATCATTTTCGATGACAGACATCAAAACAATAAACCACAATGCCTTACAGTTGAATTTGTTTTTTGACAAGTTCGGTATTAACCCACACTTGCCTAAAAATAAAAAGAAGGCAAGGGAACTATTACATTACGGAACTATTGCCGCTTAAAAGTTTAACGAAGTATTGTCACCTATATGTTCACTGAAATCCAATAAAAGAATTTTATCTGAAATTTTTGACAAAGAGATTTACAACTTTATGAATGGAGATTATTGAGGTTTAACCTGTTCTTTGACAATTTTTTTGGATATACATACAAAAAGATAACGATAGTTAATTATATGGATATCAAATACTAAGTAATTATTATTGGATAGGTATTATTGTTTTGCATCGTTATATAAAATAAAATTCCTTGAGAACAGCATGGGTAGAATTGGCTGCTTATTTTATTGATGAAACATACGGAGTTATCTTGAATGTCCGACGGTCTGAGACAAAGCTACATATATCAATCAAAGAATAGTTTTTACCGAACAATAGCTAAGGGTGTAAAATATAGTATTTATCGCGCTATTGAATGTTGTGTAGCTTGGCTGCAACATCAATCAGCCAAATATGGAGCGCTGGCTGCTAATGGGGAGTATAATTACTAAGCGGTAGTATTGTAAATTTTAAAGCATCATATAGGATCAAGATGTACCTTATAAAGCAGTTGTTATACATTAAATGAATAGTGCTATATTTAAGCGATATATTTAAGCAAAAGTTGAGTCTGTTGATATGTCTAAAGCTCAAAATTGCTTTTTTGCACATTCTCAACTTTATGAAAGGCAAAATGAAGAAAAAGAGCTTTCTAATTGTAATACTTCTCTATGTTGGAATAAACAGTGTTTTGTCCAACAATGTAATATCAGGAAATAAACGAATAGAAAAGTTTTTAAACGAACAGGGTTTCTTCCAGAATACTATCTCTGCAATTGTATCCGATAAACTCGGTTACTTATGGATTGCCACACCTAATGGATTGGTTCGGTACGATGGTTATTCCTTTGAATATTTTTACCACGATTCTCGTAATTCCGCATCTATCCCAGGTAACAAAATTAAAAATCTACTGAATGATTCCGAGGGAAAACTTTGGATTGGAACAGATCAGGGGCTTTGTATTTACCTTGTTGATAAAGAGCAATTTATTTCGATTAATTACGATGTGAAAAATGTTGCGTTTATAAAGGAAGATGCTCAGAAAAAAATTTGGGTAGGTAAAGGCTCAAGTATACATGTTTTTAATACAAAAACCCTAGCATTGGAAACACAAAATCCTGATGTAAGAATTAATCTTAAGGAAGAATTGGGCGGTGGAGAGATTTTAGATATTGAGTTTCTCGAAGATTCAGTGTTGTTATTAAATACACCTTCAGCCATATATAAAGTTACTTATAGCGGAACTAAAGCTTTTACCTATGCTGTTCAAAAGCTTTTATTTGATTATGAGGGAAATGGCATAAACAAAATAATTAAAAGAGATAATACCGTTTGGATAGGTACAGAAAATGGATTATATCAGGCCTTGCTTGAAGAAACCAGGCTCACTACAATACGTCGTTTTTTTTACTCAACTATTCAAGAACATGTTAATTCAATTGATGTTCTGACTTTATTTTCCGATAAGGAGAAGAATTTGTGGATTGGAACAAAACACGATGGAATACTAAAATATGATAGTAAAAGCGAGAATTTTATTTCGTACGAATTTGATTCAAAACACATTTTTGGATTAACCAGTAACCGCATCAACTGTTTTTATGAAGATGAATTTGGAGTAATTTGGATTGGTACTGCTCAAGGAGGGTTAAATAAACTAGATAAATATCAAAAATCATTTCAAAATTATTCCCATAATCCATATGATAGTCAATCTCTATCAAGCAATTTAATTACTAATATAGTAGAAGATAAAGCGGGGCATATCTGGATTTCGTTTTTTGATGATGTGATATGCCGTACAACAAATGAAGAAGATATAAGTGGAGGGCATAAACTAAAATTTAAAAGACTCGAACATCAACTTGACGTTTTAAAAAACAAAATAGTTGTAAAGCTATATCAGGACTTTAAAGGGTATTGGTGGATTGGTACTCAGGAAGGTTTGTATTTTTTTGATGATAAAAAGGAAAGGCTTAGTCAGGTCTTAGTAAAAACTAGTGGTCAGATATTCTCACCTATAGGTAACAGGGTCATTACACATGTTAGTCCAAACAAAATTATAATAGGGGGACGTCAGGTTTTTTTGCTCGATGATCCCTGGAGATGGATAATTAGTAATGAACCTATCCCTGTAAATTCTGCTTTGTTTGACATAGAAAAAGGCAATTCTGTGAATGATTTTAAAGAAGATGGACTGGGCAATTTATGGTTTGGATCGCAGAATGGTATTTTTCGTATTCAAAAACAAGATAATGAGTTTGTTTTAAAAGATCACCTGAATACCAATAGCGCTAATGAAAACCTTCAGCTCAGTCATAACCAAATATTTTGTATTCATAAAAGCCGCAATAGAAATATTTGGGTAGGATCTTTTGGTGGTGGCTTAATGAAAATTCAGTTAAACCCTGCTGGAGAACCGGAGAAGATAAAAACTTACCATGAGAAAGATGGCCTTCCCGATGAAGTGATTTATGGAATTTTAGAAGATGCTGATGGAAAACTTTGGATGAGCACCGATATGGGGATATGTTGTTTTGATCCCCTAGTTGAAAAATTTGAGGTTTTTGATGTTAACGATGGAATTTTGAATTATAATTTCCGACAGGCATCTTGTTATAAAACAGAAAAAGGGATGATGTTGATGGGAGGCTTAAATGGATTAACTGTTTTTAATCCTGAACAAATAACAAAAAACAAGATATCACCTAAGGTTTTAATTTCAAGGTTAAAAATAAATGATCAACTTATTATTGCGGGTAAAAAATATCACAATAAAATTCTCCTTGATAATTCAATTTCCAATACCAAAAAATTGATATTAGATCATCACAATAGAAATATTTCGTTAGATATTGTTGTTCAGCATTATTCGGCTCCACAGAAAAATACGATATCGTATATTTTGGAAGGTGTTAACAAAGATTGGATTGAAGTAGATGGAGGAAAAGCGACTGCAACCTATACGAATTTAAATGCTGGCACCTACCGATTTTTATATAAAGGAGCCAATTGTGATGGTATTTGGACCGAGAAATCTGGGGAGCTATTTGTCAGAATACTAGCTCCCTGGTATATGCGTTGGTGGAGTTTGGCTATCTGGGGTACAATAATATTGTTGCTAATATATGTGGTGTTTAGATATCTGATTAATTTAGAAAAACTCAAACAGAAATTGAATTTTGAGCAGTTAGACAAAGAACGAATACATGAAATGGATCAGGCTAAATTGCGATTTTTTACCAATATTACACATGATTTCAAAACACCATTATCGTTAATTATTGGGCCACTGGAGAAAATTGAAGAAAAACACAAACGCAAGGATAACCAAAAGTACTTTTCAATAATTCAAAATAATATCTCAAGACTTCAACGACTAATTGATCAGCTAATATCATACAGGAAAGCAGAAACAGGTCATCTTGAATTAAAGTATTCAGAAACTACTTTGGGAAGTTTTATTTATCCTTTGATGGAAGCTTTTGAGGAAAATGCAAAACGGTCAAACATTAATTTTTATTATAAGGTAAATGAGCCTAACCGCCTCATTACAATAGATATTGATAATACCGAACGCATATTGTTAAATCTGTTTTCAAATGCAGTTAAATTTACGGAACAAAATGGAGAAGTGAGCATTGAAGCAGGTTTTCGTGAAGTTAATGGGAAAGAAATACTGTATTTCAAAGTGAGTGATAATGGTATAGGTATTCAGAAAGAAAAAATTGATAAGATTTTTGATCGCTTTTATCGCGGTGTTGATGATCGTGGTAGTTGGAGCGGTACTGGAATTGGTCTGGCTTTGTGCAAGTCTTTAATTGAGTATATGAAAGGTAGCATTAGAGTGGAGAGTACCCCGGGCAAAAAAACCGTTTTTATCATTGAACTCCCATTTAATGAAATTGAAACTAAGGATATTAAGGTAAGCGATATAAATAAGTACAGTAAAATTGTTACCGATTGGATGCCTGATGCACTCACTGAAACAAAACAATTACCAGTTAATTCTAAAATGCCAACCTTATTAATTATTGATGATGAGAAAGATGTTCGTTCATTTTTAAAAGAGTCACTAGGCAATATATATAACATTGTATTAGCTGTTGATGGAGAGGATGGTTTTAATAAGTTAATGGAATATCAGCCTCAGCTTGTTATTTGCGACGTGATGATGCCGCATATGAGTGGTTACGAATTGTGCGAAAAAGTAAAATCAGATCCCGAAACCTGCCATATACCCGTAATACTACTTACCGCTTTAGAAAATGATGATAAGATGATTGAGGGATTAGAACTTGGTGCCGATGATTACATCACCAAACCCTTTTCTATTAAACACCTTGAAACGCGCATTAAGATGCTGATTGAAAACAAGCAGCGACTAATTGAGTATTTCTCGAAAAATAGTGTGATACCGGATGATAATTTGGGTATAGCCAAAAAAGATCGTTCTTTTCTCGAATCAATAATCTCTTCAATCGAAAGCAATTTGTCTAATTCTAGTTTTGGAGTTGAAGAATTAGCAAAATGTGCAGGAATGAGCAATTCGCACCTATACCGTAGACTAAAACAGTTAACAGGCCAGGTGCCAAATGTTTATATCCGAAACCTTCGTTTACAAAAGGCCGCCGAAATATTAAAACAAAATAAAGATATAACTGCAGTTGAAGTGATGTACGAAATAGGGATAGAGTCACCATCTTATTTTTCTACCTCGTTTAAAAAGATGTATGGTACTTCTCCAAGGGAATATCAAAAAAAGAATTAAATCAAACGATGTATTCTTTCATTCATGATGCAGGTATGGAAGTGCTCTAGTGTTAATTTTTAAATTAATCATCATATTTCTGACCATTTATTGCAAAGAATTTAACCTTTTGTTTATTGAGAGTTTAATAAATGTAGGTAATACCGACCTAAACTATTGTAAAAATCCATTTGTATGTATTTTAAATCTCATTTTATAATCAGATAGTATGTTTTTAATGAGACTGATTTGAGCAATTTGCTTTATAAGTTACATGTTGTTAGGTGCTAAGGTATTCTCTAATCGTGTGAGTGATAAGAGCAATAATTTTCATTTTTTGAGAAATGTTAAATGGTTAATGACTGTTAAATTAGCACAAAATATGATGCATGAGCATTGCTCTACAAACATTTAAATGTTATTAAATCATTTCTTATGAAAAAAATCTTGTTAATGTTTTTATGGGTAATTTCCATTTCTGTTTTTGCACAAACGCAAAAAGTTACGGGAAATATTACCGACACAGCAGGGGAACCGCTGCCAGGTGTAACTATAGTTGTTAAAGGAACTACTCTGGGAACTATATCTGATGTTAAAGGTAATTATATATTACCCAACGTTCCAACTGATGGAGTCATACAAATATCATTTATAGGTATGGCTACACAAGATATTGAAGTGGCTGGTAAGTCTATTATTAATGCAGTTTTAGAATTCGATTTAGTTGGGCTCGACGAGGTAGTAGCTATTGGTTATGGTACTGTTAGAAAAAAAGATTTAACGGGATCAGTAGCAACGGTAAATACTAAAAATGCTTATAGTGCACCCGTAGCCAATATCGAAAATTCTATTCAAGGTATGACTTCTGGGGTTCAGGTAACTTCAGGAAGTGGTAACCCGGGTAGTGTACCCACAATTAGAATTAGAGGTGGTAACTCCATTTCGGCAGGAAACAGTCCTCTTTATGTTATTGATGGTTTTATTGGTGCAGGTACATCTATTAACCCAAATGATATTGAATCGATGCAGGTACTTAAAGATGCCTCGTCAACTGCCATATATGGAGCACGTGGAGCTAATGGTGTAATTTTAATCACTACCAAAAAAGGTAGAAATAGTGCGCCTGTTGTAAACTTTAAATCATCATATGGTATGCAGTATCTGCCAGAGAAAGTTGGTGTTCAAAGTGCTAGGGAGTTTGCAAACTGGAAAAATATTCACGATCCACAGTCTGATGGAGAATTTGATTTAGATAATCTACCAGCATCAACCGACTGGCAAGATGTATTGATAGGCCCTGCTCCAATTACCGATAATCAGATATCTGTAACAGGAGGAACTGATAAGATCAATTACTACATGTCTGCTGGTTATATGAGCCAAGATGGTATAGTTGAAAGTACCGACTTTAAAAGATATAGTTTAAGGTCAAATATAGATGTTAAATTATCCAAGATATTTAAAACCGGAATAAACCTATCTATAGTTGAAACTAGCAGAGATATTAACAATATCGATTTTAAAGACTTGGTTAGAGAAGACCCATTAAAAGATGTGTACGACAGTGAAGGCTATTATAATATAGTTGGATATGGTAAGGATGTTATTACTAGCAATTTATTGGCAGATAATGAATTGGATCAAAATGATAATGTGAGTGATAGAGCTTTGATTAATACTTACATACAAGCGTCTTTATTTAATAATAAATTGGTATATAAATCTACTTTCGGAACAGATGTAGCATTTACAAAAATAGATAAGTATTCTCCTTCAACCAATCCTATAAACCTTGAGGAAAACGTGCTTGGTTATGGATCAACTGAGCAGAAGAAAGCGGTTGATATGCTTAATGAGAATACATTGAATTATAAAGAATCATTTGGAGACCATTCTATTGGAGTTTTAGGAGGTATTACTTTTCAAAAAGCGCATACCACAACAACTAAGATGAGTTTTGCTGAAATGCCTACTGATGGTGTGGGCATTAACTCTGTTCAGCTTGCGCCAGTTGAAAATACAGGTATTACTTCAAACTATAGCCAATCACAGTTGGTTTCATTTCTGGCTCGAGCCAATTATTCTTATAAGGGTAAATATTTACTAACAGCAACTTTTCGTCGAGATGGTTCTTCAAAGGTTGGTGGAAAATATGCAAATTTCCCTTCTGCTGCCGTAGCATGGAATGCCGCTGACGAATCTTTTGTACAGGATCTATCTGTGTTCGATGTGTTAAAATTGAGAGCAAGTTACGGATGGACAGGTAGTCAGTCTGTTGGGGCTTACAGTACTTTGTCTACATATGCCAAGAAAGGTACCGCAGCTATTATAGGAGGAACCGAGGTTGCTGGGGTAACACAAGGTAATCTTGCAAATCCTTCGTTAGATTGGGAGAGAACTGAACAAATGGATTTAGGTATTGAGTTTGCCGTTTTAAACCGGAGACTTACAGGAGAGGTGGATTTCTATTATAAAACTACACATGACTTGCTTCTTGATGCTTCATTAATGCAACAAACAGGTTATGATTCTCAAACAACCAATGTGGGTTCTGTTAAGAATAATGGGGTGGATATAACACTACATGGCGTAATCTTAAATACATCAGATTGGAACTGGAGTACAACGCTTAATATTTCTACTTTTAAAAACGAAGTAATTGATTTAGGAAGTAAAAGCTTTATCGAAGTTCAAAAGTTAAGTGCACCAGCAAATGATTGGGCTTCTCAATTAATGGTAGGTGAACCAGTTGGAACATTCTGGGGATATGTATATGATGGAATTGATTTAGAAACAGGTGATGCCATTTTTAAGGATCTTAGTGGTCCTGATGGAATTCCAGATGGAGAAATTGATGCGGATGATAAAACCGTAATTGGTGATGCAACACCTGATTTTTATGGAGGTTTACAAACCAACTTAAGCTGGAAAAACATTGATTTTATGGCTTCTTTCCCTTTTTCTTATGGTAACGATGTTTATAATATGGAAGCATACTTAGCCAACGAAGGAACGATTAATTCTTTTGCATCCATTAGAGATAAAATGTGGATTCCAGGTGACCCTAATGGTACCAATAAAGATGCAGTATTTCCTACTGTAGGTAACTCAACAATGTATAAATCAAATAGCTTCTATATTCAGGACGGAAGTTTCCTTAGACTTGCTAACCTTCAGGTAGGGTATACGTTACCTGAAAATTTAATTAAGGGAATTAGTAATTGTAGGTTTTATGTAACAGGTACCAATTTATTCTTGGCTAAAGACAAAGATTATTGGGGATATGACCCTGATGTAAGTGGATACGGCGATAATTCAACAAAACGCGGATTTGATAATATGCAATACCCATTAAATAGGTCTTATATCGTTGGTCTTGATATTACTTTCTAATTACTGTTGTATACTAAATTTTAAAATGATGAAAACGAAATATTTAATATTAGCATTCATTGCCATTTTAGGCAGTTTAATAACGAGTTGCAGCGACTTTCTACAAGAAGATACGAGGGCAATTCTTAGTCCAGATGGTTTTATAACCAATCAAGAGTCTGCAAATTTAGCTTTAAATGGGCTACAGGGACAGCTGACAGGAACCGCTGACATGAATCAGTTATTAGGTACAGATCAGGGTGTAGTAGGTAGGAATAGTATTGCTGCAGGATGGATATCAGCAGTATATCAACACGATGCAACACATCCTACAGTACTAAAAAGTTGGTCTACAAATTATACAGCAGTTAAAGATGCCAACTTTTTGTTGTCGAGTATTGAAGGAGCGGATGTAACTGATGAAATAAGAGGAAGTACAAAAGCACAAGCTTTATTTTATAGAGCTATTTTTTACTGGAACTTGTCTACTACTTTTGGGGATGTTCCTTATTGGAGAAATGAACTGGATATTGAGGCGGTTTCTATGTTAGGAAAAACTGATGCTGAAGTAATTCAACAAGATATGATAGACGACCTACAAGAAGCTATTGAATCGGGTTACCTTTCTACCGATACATGGCAAGGAAATGGTGGCCGTCCTACTGTTTGGGCTGCTCGTATGTTAAAAGCTCATTTTCATATCTGGTTAAAGCAATGGAGCGAGGCTCGTACTGAGTTAAAAGAAGTTATTGAAAAATCACCACACGGAAGTACCTTAGGCGATTTTGGTGATACATATCGAGAAGGCAGTGAAACGCATAATGAAATTATTTTTGGTAGAGAGTTCATTGCCAATGTGCAAAACAATGCATCCTTAAATGTGTTCCATTATCAAGCAGCTAACGAAAATCCCAATGCCAAAAAGGCCATGGCTGAAGTAGATGTTTTTACCAATTCTGCAGCTATGACGTTGAGAAAGAGTTTTGCGGATACTTATGATGAAAATGATGCTCGAAAGAAATATACGGTATGGGAAAATTATACCCTATCTAGCGGAACAGAAGCTGTTTTTAATTGGATTTATATACCTAAATTCATGCGTTGTACCTTGCCAATTGAAGATCCATTGATGACAACTCCTGAAGCAAAAAGTAAATCAAGTGATTCGTACAAATTATTTAAATTGTCGGAAGCTTATTTATTACTATCAGAAGCTGAGTTTATGATAGGTGGTTCTTCTATAGAGGCACTTGCGGCTTTAAATGCAGTACGTACAAGAGCCAATCTAACTTCATTAACTGTGATGACTATTGAAGATATATATAGAGAACGCGCTTGGGAGTTAGCTGCTGAAGGTTTTATTGGGCGTAAAAGAGATTTAATACGTTGGGGCATTTTTGAATCTACCATTTATGCTACTCCTCAGGCAGAAAGAGCAGCTGGGGCAACAGAATCTGCAATAGAACGTGCAATGGATGATTCAACCTACATAACCAATGGTGCTGATGGTAAATATTATTACTATCCAATACCTACTGAAGAGCTTTTAAAAGCAGAGGATATTGGAAGTGCTTTAACTCAAAACCCATTATGGGAGTAGTGTTGTTTAAATAACTTCACTAAATGAGAATTCTAATTATTTCTAGCATTATAGGGTGTTAGCAATTACCTCTGGACAAACATAAAAAGCGTGTGAGATTCTCACACGCTTTAATGTAACTTATTTCTCTATAACAGAAATAATTCTACTGGGCTTTTTTAATAAATTATTACCCAATTTAATGATGATATACTTGCTATGTCATTTATTAAAGGACATTTACATATAACAATATGAAAAAAATAGTAGCTTTTATAATACTGATTTGCTGTGTAAGTATACTGCAGGCGCAGAACCGTAGTGGCAAAGAGAAGAATGAAAGTATGGATAAAATGTGGGGTGAAGCCACCGTTGCTGTTGATGTTTTAAAGTCGGGTCGTGGAAAATTGTTCGATGAAAGTAATTTCGGAATGTTTATTCACTGGGGCTTGTTTTCGCATTTAGGAGGCAAGTGGAATGGAAAAACTTATTATGGCATTGGCGAATGGATCATGAGTCCAAGAGTAGCAGGTATAGCACCTGAAGAATATAAAAAAATAGCTAATGATTTTAATCCTAAGGAGTTTGATGCCGCGGCAATTGCAAAATTAGCTAAGGATGCAGGAATGAAATACATTATTATTACAAGTAAACACCACGAGGGTTTTGCTATGTTCGATTCTAAGGCGAGTAAGTTTAATATTGTTGATGCCACACCTTTTTCTCGCGACCCAATGAAAGAGCTTTCGTTAGCATGTAAAGAGTTAGGTTTAGGTTTTGGTTTCTATTACTCCCACAATCAAGACTGGATAGCTCCAGGGGGTACTAATGGCCCAACTAAATTTTCTAATGGAAAAGAAGCCACTTTCGATGACTATTTCTATAAAAAGTGTAAGCCTCAAGTAAAAGAAATTTGCTCAAACTATGGAAAAATTGATTTCATATGGTTTGATACCCCAGGTGGGATGGAAAAGGAACAAATTGTTGAATTAGCGGATATGGTTCGTGAGCTTCAGCCTGAAGCCATGTTATGTAGTCGTATTGGATATGGTTTAGGAGATTATGTGACACATGGGGACATGGAAGTGCCATCTCGTAATTTAGATATATTATGGGAAAGCTGTGATACCAATAACGATTCTTGGTCATACGCATGGTACGATAACAACTTTAAAGATCCACGTGAGATACTACACCGACTTATTTCAACAGTTGCGCGTGGAGGAACATATCTATTTAATGTAGGCCCTGATGGTAGTGGTAAAATACCGGAAATAGGCGTTCAGTTTCTTCTAGAAACGGGTAAATGGATTAAAAAGTATCCTCAGGTTATTTACGATGCAGGCAGTTCTCCTTGGAGGCATGCACAAGCATGGGGAGATGTAACAACACAAGATAAATCAATGTTCCTTTCGGTATTTGATTGGCCAAAGGATGGCAAACTCTATTTGCCAGGAATGAATACGAAGATTGCTTTTGCACACATGATTGTTGATGGAAAAGCTAAGCAAATATCCTATGCTAAACAAAATGATTGGGTAGTGTTTGATGTTCCTTGTAAACCTGCGGACTCTCCTGTGTCTGTGATTGAACTGAAGCTAGATACAGATGCCAAAAATGCACAAGTAGATACTACATTAGGCATTTATCCTAACATAAGTGCGGTGTTACTGACCGAATTTGCAGATGTTAACAATGCCAAACAGGAGTCCATAAGATGGATGGAGAAATTTGGAGAATGGAAAAGAACTACTCAAGTAAGCCATTGGGGAAATGAAGGAGAGGTTAAATGGACTGTTAATGTACTAAACCCAGGATATTATTACTTGGATCTAAATTATAAAGGAGAAGGTCGTTTGGTTTGGAAAATTCGAACAGATGAGGGTGTAATTGTGCAAAACCAACAAGCAGCTTCCGAGGTATATCATAGTTACCCAATGGGTATTGTGGAGTTTAAAACCGCAGGTAAACACACACTGTCTGTGTCTTTGGTAGAAGGCGATACCAAAACCTCCAGTTTAAAATCTATCATTGTTAAACCAATTCAATAATCATAAAATGCATAAGCACAAATTACTCTATATCGTATCCGTTGTTGCAATAGTTCTATTTAATTGTTGTACCATAAAAAAAATACAAAAAACAGATGCTAAACCCAATATTATCCTTGTAATGACGGATGATCAAGGTTATGGAGATTTAGGACATACCGGAAATCCTATAATAAAAACGCCTAGTATCGATGCTTTTTCAAAGGAAGCTATCAACCTTACCAATTATCATGTAGGTACTACTTGTACTCCTACACGAGCTGGTTTATTAACTGGTCGTAACTGTAATCGTAACGGTGCATGGCATACCATTATGGGAGCCTCATCTATCAATGGTGATGAAGTAACAATTGCCGATGTTTTTAAAAAAAACGGGTATCAAACTGGCATGTTTGGTAAATGGCATTTAGGCGATAATCACCCGTCTCTTCCTAATGATAAAGGTTTTGAAGAGGCTTTTTACTTAAAAGGTGGAGGTGTAGGACAAACTCCTGATTATTGGAATAATAATTATTTCGACGGTACATATTTCCGTAACGAGAAACCTGAACAAGTAAAAGGATATTGTACTGATGTATGGTTTGATGAAGCAATTAAATACATCGAAAATAAAAAAGATGATCCATTTCTTTGCTATCTAAGTCTTAATGCACCGCACTCCCCATATAATGTGCCTGAGGAATATTATAATATTTATAAAAATGAAAATACAATTTTAGAGAGTCAAAAACGATTTTATGGTATGATTACCAATATCGATGATAACTTCTCTAAATTATTGGCAAAACTAGAAGAGCTGAAAATTGCCGACAATACAATTATCATATTTACTACCGATAATGGAACTTCTAATGGATATAAATTAGATCAAGAAACTGGCGAAATACATGGGTATAATGCAGGTATGCGCGGTACAAAAGCAAGTGAATATGAAGGAGGACACAGGGTTCCTTTTATAATAAGATGGCCTAAAGGAGGTTTAATAGGAGGCGAAAAGCGTGATGATCTTGTAGGTCATATAGATATGTTACCAACTTTAACTGCACTAGCGGGTATCAAATTTTCATCTTCAAAAGTACTCGATGGTACTGATGTAAGTAAATACTTAAAAACAGGAGAAAATATAAAAGATAGAATGTTGGTTACCGATACTCAACGTGTTCCTTGGCCTATTAAAGGGAAACAAAGTTGTGTTATGGATGGAGTTTGGCGATTAATTAACGGAAACGAACTGTACAACATTAGTAGCGATCCTGGTCAGGAAACAAACTTGGCTGATCAGTTTCCGGAGAGAGTTATAGAAATGAATGAATTCTATAATACTTGGTGGGAAGGTGTGATTAAAGAATCAAAATTTACAGTTATCGACTTAGGTATTGATGCAAAAGAAACACTCACATGCATGGATATTCACTCCAAAGAGCAATATCCTAATTGGAACCAAGGAATGATACGTAAAGGAACAGCACTAATACCTGCTAACTTTTTGGTGAACTTCACACAAAAAGGATCCTATAAAATAAGTCTTAGTCGTTGGCCCGAAGAAAGCGGACTTGCACTAGCCGATGAAGCCAATGATGCAGTAAAAGAGACAGCGTATACAAACGCTCGTAGTAAAGGTAATTCTCTTAAGTTTAAAAAAGCATTTCTTAAAATCGGAGAGAAAGAGTATTCGGTGGATGCGGATAACACGGAACAAGCAACATCCTTTGAAATTGAAACCGATTTAGGCGAAACAGATCTGACTGCTTGGTTCGCGATGGAGAATGGAACCTTAACGAATGCATTCTATGTTTATGTTGAGAAATTAAACTAAATACCGTGAAATTATACTTTATTTATATACTTCTCTTATCGTTTTTTTACTCTGCTTATGGCCAGGAGCCTTATCAGTTGGTATATGCACAAAGGGAGTTTATGCGTTTAGATAAAAATGGTGATAACCTCCTCGAAAAAAAGGAAGTGCAAAATCGTTGGGAGACATTTAAAAAATTCGATTCAAACGGAGATGATGTTGTTTCTCTTGAGGAATACTCAGCTGTTGTAATTCCATATTTAAGTACTTCTGGTGAAAAGAACTTAAATATTAAGTATAAATCAACTCCCGAGGAAGATTTATACTTAGATATTTATTACCCTCCTGGTAAAACCAAAAATAAAACATTCCCTGTTATGGTTTATGTACATGGCGGAGGTTGGTTTAATGGGAGTAAGGAAAATATAACTAAAAAATATGTGAACGAAACTTTCTCAAAGTTAGTAGAACAGGGGTTTGCTGTGGTTTCTGTCAATTATCGACTTACAAAACATAAATCGGTTGTAATGAGAGATTGTGTTATAGATGCAATGGATGCCATACGTTATCTGTCAAAACACCATAGCGCACTTAAACTAAATACCGATAGTGTTTATGTATTAGGAGATTCTGCTGGTGGACAATTGGCGCAAATGATAACTTTAGCCGATGCCTCTATATTCGAAGGTGATAGCGAGTTGTATCAGTATAAATATAAAGTAAAAGCAGGCGTATCGTGGTATGGGCCATGCGATTTTACTCAAACTGAATTGTTTGAAACCAACGATCCCCAAAAAGAACCGGATAGATTTCGTGGAAGAATACTCAAAAAAGAAACAGATCCGTCATTAAAAGATTCTTGTTTTAAGGAGATGAGTTCTATCTTTTATTTAAACCAACAAAGTCCTCCGCTCTATATGATGGCGGCTGAGGATGACACTACAATTCCAGTATCTCACGCCTACCATATGAAAAAAAGGGCTGATGTGATTAATGCAACTGTTGAAATATTTATTGCAAAGAATGCAGGACACAATTGGCGACATGTAGATGGTCAAATAGATCCATCAACAGATGTGATCATACAAAAAACAGTGGATTTTTTCCTAAAATATAAATAACATAATTGTCATATGAAGCACTTACTTTTTATAATTGCCCTGTGTACATTAATAGTATCAGAAAGTATTGGCCAAAAACCCAATATTATTTATCTGATGGTTGATGATCAAAATCTCTTATCTGTTGGATGTTATGGTAATACAGAAGTGTTTACACCAAATATGGATAAGATAGGAAATCAAGGTACCATTTTTATGAAACATTATAATACTACATCCATATGTATGGCGAGTAGGGCAAATGTTTTTACCGGTATGTACGAGTTTAAAACAGGTACTAATTTCGATCATGGTAACATGAAACCCGAAATTTGGAAAAAGTCATATCCTGTTTTACTTCGAGAAGCCGGGTACTTTACGGCTTTTGCCGGAAAACTTGGTTTTGAAGTTGATAAATTAGGCTTATGCGAAAATGATTTTGATATGTGGGGAGGTGGCCCCGGACAAACTGAGTATGTAACCAGTAAAAATAAATCGATGAAAAAATATGCCAAAGATTTTCCACATTCAACCTTATCTTATGGAGCCTTTGGACAAGATGTTATTAAAGAGGCAGTGAAACAAGATAAACCTTTTTGTTTGTCTGTAAGTTTCAAGGCACCTCACCGCCCAGTGCAGCCTGATCCTAAATTTGACGATGTGTATGCTGGAAAGACCTTCACCAAACCAGCGAATTTTGGGCGTGAAGCGGGTGAACACATGTCGACGCAAAGCAAGCAGGGAAGACAGTATGTGCGTTTTCACGAATGGAAATATAGTACCGATTACGATGCGGTTATGGCAAAATATTATCAGCTTATTTATGGGATAGACGTTGCGGTTGGAATGATAATGGAAGAGTTGGAAAAACAAGGAATTGCCGATAATACAGTTATTATTTATACCAGCGACAACGGTTACATTTGTGGTTCACATGGCTACGGATCAAAAGTTCTTCCTATGGAGGAATCATCGCATGCCCCATTAATGATTTTTGATCCTCGAAGCAAAACAGCAGGTAAAAAACTTCGCTGTGCTTCCTTAACGGGAAATATTGATTTTGCTCCTACAATACTTGATTTAGCAGGGGTTTCTATTCCCGAAAATATGGATGGTAAGAGTTTAGCGCCACTTTTAGATAATCCGAATCAGAATATTCACGAATATTTGGCTTTTATAAATACATGGGGAGTGGTTCCAACACAGAGTTTATCATGTATTACAAAAGATTGGAAATATACTTATTGGTGGTATGGAAATGATGAGATGACTCCAACTGAGGAATTATATAATCTCGAAAGTGATGCATTGGAAATGAATAATCTGTCTAAAGATCCAGAATCAGAATGCGATCTCAAGGACATGCGAAAAAAATACGATTCAATATTAAAGCATTGGAAAAAAGAGGCCATTAGCTATAATAATTATCAGCAATATGTAACATTGTTTGATCGATCAATACCATGGGAGCAGAAAAAATTCACTAAAAGCAAAAAGACTAATGAATCAAATCATTAAAATTACAGCTTTTTGTCTTGCAATATCATTAATATTTGCAAACCTACAAGCTCAGAAAAAGAAGAGTCAACCCAATATCATTTTCATTTTTGCTGATGATTGGGGATATGGCGATTTAAGTTGTCACGGAAGTACTTTTGTGAAAACACCCAATATCGATAAAATGGTTAGCGAAGGTGTAGATTTTGCAAATTTCACGGTAAATAGTCCTGTATGTTCTCCAAGTCGAGTTGCAGTAATGACAGGACAATTTCCTGCTCGTCAATGTATACATCAACATTTCCAGGGAGTTAAGGCTCATATTAACAGAGGTATGCCCGATTGGATGGATGCAGATGGTATTTCTATGCCTAGAGAATTTCAAAAAGCAGGATATACAACAGCTCATTTTGGTAAATGGCATCTAGGAGCTAGTCCCGATGGGCCATCTGAAGATAAATATGGCTACGATGAGTTTGCTACTTTTAACGGCTCTCGTATCAACGAAATACCTAAAGGCGGATCGGTAGGTGTTGATTATGCAGAAGAATTCATTAAGAAGAATAAAGACAAACCATTTTTCATCAACTTATGGTTACATGAAGCACATACTGCTCATTTTCCTCTAGAGAAATTTATGGATGAATTTGGAAATTTAGATGAACAGAAGCAAGTTTATGCATCTATAATTGCTGAAGGGGATGAAGCTGTTGGGAGAATTATAACATTATTAGAACAATTAGATATTGATAAGAATACATTGGTTGTTTTTTCAACAGATAATGGCCCCGAATGGGAAGGTACAGAAGCCGATAAATTACATAAAGAAGGTCCTGGACTAGGGAAATACTATTCTGTAGGTGAAACAGGTGGATTAAAAGGCCAAAAACGTTCTTTATTTGCCGGCGGAATTCGAGTTCCATTTGTTGTGAGGTGGCCAGAAATGGTTCCAATGGGAGTTGAAGACAAAAACGCTGTAATTACAGCTGTAGATTTATTACCTACATTTTATGAAGTGGCAGGAATTGATATTCCTAAAGATTGGAAACTTGATGGAGAAAGTGTTTTATCAGCATTTAAAGGGGAAAAATTTGAAAGATCCAAACCCATATTCTGGGAATGGAAAGGTGGCGAAAAAAATGAATTTACTTGGCCAACACTTGGCGTTAGATGCGGCGATTGGAAATTAGTGGTGGATGTTAGTCGCGATAGAAAAGAGTTATATAACTTATCTGACGATTGGGCTGAAAAGAATGATCTATCAGACAGCAATCCTAAAAAATTAGAAGAGCTTTCTCAATTAATTGAAGAATGGAAACAATCATTGCCTACAGAGCCAAAACCTAGCTGTTTATCCAGTGCCAGGTCTAAAGCAAAAAATAAAAAAGCTAAATTATGATGAACAAGATAGTTTTATTCCTATTCGCCACACTTTTATTTAGTTGTCAAACTAAGGACACAAAGAGTTGGGAACAAATGAATGGCTCAAAAGCAAAAGCAAAAGAGGCATTTAATGATGCCAAGTATGGTATGTTTATTCATTGGGGACTTTATTCTATTCCTGCCGGTACATGGAAAGGGAAAAAGATGGAAGAACTTCGAGGACCTCGAGTAGCTGAATGGATTCAATATGGAGCGCAAATACCGCGTAACGAGTATGCTCAGCTTGCCCAAGAATTTAATCCAACAGGGTTTGATGCAGATGCCATTGCTAAATTAGCCTATGATGCCGGCATGAAATATCTAGTAATTACATCGAAACATCATGATGGTTTTGCTATGTACGATTCCAAAGTTAGCGAATACGACATTATGGATGCAAGTCCTTACCAAAAAGATATTGTTCAGGAATTGTACGATGCTTGTAAGAAATATGGAATTGATTTCGGTTTGTATTATTCGCATAACATCGATTGGATGGATGGAAATGATTGTGGTTACGAAGAGTTAGTAGCTAGTGGTTTACCTATTAGTGATAGAGCAATGCGCAAGGCTGGTATGAATACCTGGGATCCTAGCCCAAATACTTTTACCGAATATTTAGAATCAAAAGCCTATCCGCAAGTAAAAGAGATTTTAACTAAATTTCCAGATATGACCACGCTGTGGTACGATTACGATCGTTATATCACTCCCGGGCAGAGTATGAAATTTTATCAGTTGGCCTATGATTTACAACCAAATATGCTTGTTAATTCGAGAGTAGGTCATGATTTGGGCGATTTCGATATTCCAGGGGATAATAAAATTCCTGAAGATCATTTATCTATTACTAAACCATGGCAAACAGTGGGTACTACCAATAATTCATGGGGATACAAATCGTATGATGATGATTGGAAATCCGTAAAGGAACTCTTGTTCTGGCTGACCGAAATTGTAAGTAAAGGTGGAAACTACATGCTAAATATTGGCCCAAAGGCTTCAGGCGAAGTACCTCAAGAATCAATAGATAATTTATTGGAAGTTGGTAAGTGGTTAAAAGTAAATGGTGAAGCTATCTATAATACACGCAAATGGGAAGTTACTCACGAAGGTCCCACTAAGCTCGATATGAGTGGTACAAAAGCCAGAGAAGAACATGGTTTTATGGCCGAATTTACTCCGCAGGATTTCTGGTTCACCCAAAAAGACAACAACTTATATTTGATTGCATTTGAATATCCCGAAGATAAAATATTGGTTAAAAGTTTAACTAAAGATGTTGTAGGTGAAATAAAAAACCTGCAGTTATTAGGCAGTGAGACTAAATTAGAGTGGAAACAAACTAATAAAGGATTAGAGGTGACCATTGGCAGTGAGAGAGTAAATCAGAATGGTTATTCTTTAAAAGTAAGCCTTTAATATTTGAGATAAAACGATTTAAAATGAAAAAGTTAGTTTTAATACTGTTATCTGTCATAGGTATATTATTTTATTCTTCTGCGCAGTCAGATGAGGTAAATATATTTGTATCGCCTACAGGTAATGATGCCAATTCAGGTAGCATTGATATGCCTTTAGCTAGCCTTGAAGGTGCTAAAATGTTTGTTCGAAAAGTAAAACCTTCTACCAAAGGAGACATCATGGTTTGGTTTCGTGGAGGAAATTATAAATTAAACGAAACCGTTGTTTTTGGCTTAGAAGATTCGGGAAATAGTGAGCAAACAATAAATTATAAAGCCTATAAAGATGAGATTCCAATTTTTAGTTCAGGACAGGAGATTAAAGGTTGGAAAAAAGTAACAGAGGAATTACCTGGATTGCCAAAAGTGGCAAAAGGAAAAATCATGGTTGCTCATACTAATGGTTTAAAGTTCTTTACCCTTTTTGATGAAGATGGTTTATTACCACGTTCACAATCAGAAGGAATTATAACCGGGCTTGGAAAAAGTGGTAGAAACCGTTTGCATTATCCTGAAGGATTCATAAAGAATTGGTCAAATATTTCGGATGTAGAAATTAAAGTACGTCCGCACCATGCCTGGATTGTAAATATTCTTCCACTAGAAGCAGTAAACGAAGAAACAAGAATGGCAAAAACATCTTTGGATGCAACTTATGCTATGAATTCTTTACATTTCCTAAAAGACGATAAAAATTGTTGGCTTGAAAATGTATTAGAAGAGTTGGATGAACCTGGTGAGTGGGTATTGAATACAAAAGAAGGTAAAGTTTACCTTTGGCCACGAAATGATTCTCCAGTTATTGCTCCTACATTAAATGAATTGGTTCGTGTAGAAGGTAAAATTGATTTTGATGGACCTACCGATGTGCCGGTGCGGAATTTACATTTTAGCGGCTTAACATTCAAACATGCTAAACGTTATCAATTAACTGCAGATGATAAAGGCTTGCAGCACGATTGGGATATGTTAGATAAAGATAATGCTTTGCTTCGTTTGCGAGGTACTGAGAATTGTGTTATTGAAAAGTGTCACTTTTTACACAGTGGAAGTGGTGCTATCCGAGTTGATTTACACGGCATAGGAAATAATATATCAAGCAATCATATTGAGCATCTCGGTGGAAGCGGTATTTTACTTTGTGGCTATGGTCCAGGCACAAAGGATGTTAACAAACGGAATATTGTATACAACAATAATATTCATCACGTAGGTGAAGTGTATTGGCATTCGCCAGGAATCTTTCTTTGGCAGAGTGGCGATAACCAAGTATATAACAACCTAATTCATCATACAGATTATACTGGCTTAATTGTATCTGGTTGTATGTCGCATTTTTTCAAAAAGGAGGGACGAGAATTAGCCAGAACGCTTCGATTAAACGAACTACCTGACTTACCTGAAGAAGTTAGCAGAGAGTTTGCACTTCCTTATTTGCATTCGCGTAACAATATAATTGAATATAACGAGATTCATCACTCAATGTTAAGGTTGGGAGATGGTAATGCCATTTATATCCGTGGTTCTGGTGAGGGTAATATCATTCGACGTAACTACATACATCATATGGTAGGTAAAACTATTATGCAAGCAGCAATTCGTACAGATGGAGGGCAAACGGGAACACTAATTGCCGAAAACTTACTGTATAAATGTACATCGCAAGGAATTCTTACTAAGCTGGATAATAAAGTAGAAAACAATATTGTAGTAGATGTAATTGCACCGCCGCGCGGTTACTATCTTTCTGTAAGAGAAGGTCCTTTAACAGGAGCATCCATCAAACGAAATATCTTATATTCTTCATCTGATACCTGTCGTTTTATAGATGAGTTACCTCCAGGTAAAGCAGGAAGTAGTGAGGATCGTCGTGGACGATCGCTTGCACGGGTAATGGATGCAGATACCGATTATAATATCTATTTCTGCAAAGTTAATCATGCTAAAGGTCAAGCTCTGTTAGACAAAAATCAAAAAAATGGAGTTGATAAAAATAGTAAAGCTGTAGATCCAATGTTTGTTGATCCGGAAAATGGAGACTTTAGATTTAAACCAGATTCTCCTGCATTGAAGATGGGTATTGTTCCATTCGATAGGTCTATAGTGGGATTGCGTACTGAACCCTAAAAGTACTTGGTGTCAACCGAAATAATAGTTATGTTCCTGAAAACTTGTTTATAGAAAATTTATTTTGGGTATGTAATAGTCCTTAAAATCTACAAAACAAAATTTACATGAAAACAAAATCTTTATTAGGTAAAAGCGCAATGTTAAAATTGTTGTTTTTACCATCTTCATTTGCCTCAATATCAAGGGTAAAAACAAATGTAATAACAAGAGTATTTATTATTGCCATTTGCTTATTCTCTGCAATTAAGCTAGATGCACAAGATCTGAATCCTAATTTAGGTTTACGTGCTAATTGGCTTAGAGGAACTTGGGGGCTTAACTGGAAACCTGTTGATTTACAGAATGGCGTGCATGAAGGAATATCAATTCAGCCTTTTTTAGATCAGATAAGTCATATCAATACGATTGACTATATTCAAGTACACCTTGGAGAGTCATCTATTAAGTCTCCTGTACATTTTGGTCCTCACCCTTTGCTAGAGAGTTTCTGGCAAGGAGATACTGACATAAGTGGTGAGATAATTAATCTAGTGGTTCCACGTGCATCATATGGCGAAGATCCTTTCCTTGAGATTATTCAGGCAGTGCATGAAAACGGGATGAAGGTGATGGTTTATGTGAATAGTTCAAATATGCTTAATCGTGATGGGGATGTTAATCCAGAATCTATTCCTAATATAACGGAGCGTTGGAAAGCTTGGTGTGACACTGATGCTGAAGCTCAGGCTTTTATAGCGAGTCAACCCTACCATACTGGTGTGTGGGATGCGGATACAGAAACGTATGTGGATGCTACTGATGTTTATCCTAATCGTAAATACATGTTTTGTTATGCTGAATTTGTACTTAAAGTATATGCAATGCGCTATGGAAAGCTGATTGATGCTTGGTGTTTCGATTCAGGAAGTTACATGGTGTTGAGTGGCGACAATGCAACCAATGGCGTTTATGAAGATCAAATGATATATCTTGCATTTGCAGAGGCTGTTCGTGCAGGAAACCCCGATGCTGCGTGTTCATTCCAAAATAGTCCAAATAGAGTTACGGAGGAGTTGAATCCTTTTTCTGAAGCCACTCATGCGGATGATTATATGTTCGGTCATCCATATAATGGTGGTAAAAATGGAGGGAGCCATGAGGGTGATCCGTCCAATTACGACAGAAATTACGCTCATATCGAAAAGATGATTGAAACGGACGGATATGCGCATCGAGGCAGTGATGCACATGACTGGACGTGGGACGACAATGTTATTGCTCATTACGATCCACCTATGAGCACTACTTCGTGGAATGGAGGATATACAATGGCATTCACTGATGATGAATTTAATCTTTGGAACTTGCAGGCTATGCAAAATAATGGAGCCATCTCTTGGGGCTTACCTTTGTTAGGTAAAAGTTCAGGCATTAGTGAAAAATTAGTGGCTAATGATGTGGCTTTGGCTCAATTGAATCAAATGGACGCTCATTTGAAGGAGTTTGAATTTCCAGGAGCACCAAACTGGTCTAGAGCAGAAACTTATTTACCTGTAGTAAATATTGGGGAGGATTTTTCTAGAGATTTAGTTGATGGCGTTGATTTTTGGGATTCTGAAGGTGACGAGATATTGAATGTAACAATTGTGAATGATGGAAATGCACCATCATGGTTATCTGTCGATAAATCAACAACAGAAACAGGAACCTGGACTTTAAGTGGTAGCCCAACTGAGACTGAAAATACTGAATATGAATTTACTTTACAGGTAGAGGATGCACAAGGTGCTTCAGATAGAGTAGTAGATTTAAGCGTTATTGATGCTGGAAATATTGCTGTTACTGAAATACTGCTTTCTCCCAATAGTGCTTCGTTATATTTAGGTGATACCAAGCAACTTTCTGTAATCATTTATCCGAGTGATGCAAGTGATAAAGACTATGTATGGGCAACAAGCAATGAATCAATTGCTACGGTAACGGATGGTTTGGTTACTGCAGAAGGCGAAGGGACTGTTACTATCTCAGCAACTACAAATGATGGAGGATTTGTAGGTGAATGTGTAATTTCTATAACAGAAAGAATCGATGTTACTGGTATGGAGATTTCTTCTACTAGTGAATCCTTTGACTGGCCAGGTAAAACATTAACGCTAACCGCTAATGTATTACCAGTTGATGCATCCAATCAAAATTTCACTTGGAGCAGTGACGCCCCTGATGTAGCTACAGTAGATATTTATGGTGTAGTATCGTCATTGAGTGAAGGGACTGCAATTATTACTGCAGAATCAGAAGATGGACAATTTACAGCTACATGTGAAATAACTGTTGTTATTGATTATGAGGTTGGATATTTTGTTCCCGTTGAGATTTTTGCAACTAATAATACAGATTATGGGGTAAGTACCGTTGCAGTTATGACCTCAGAAACCGTAATAGCCCCAGATGGTATAGCAACTTTTCAGATGTCGATTGATGTAACACCTGAAACAGGAAAAGGTATTAACACTGGAGCTTCTGGTGGAATAGCTGAAAAAAATGCTTGGGGACTAGGAGGAGATGATAGAGATGAGAATAAGGTAGATATTTTTTATGGTGAATTGGGAGATGTAGTAGAGGTTAATAATATTCAAATAGTAAACTTTGAAGCCAATGGTGGCGACATGATTATTGAAGATTTTGGAGATATCGTTTTTGGTTCTATTACATTAATTAATGGACAGTCAGCAGGAAAGGATGCTGTGGCTTATACAATAAATAATACGCCAACAGATCTTGGTAATTTAGCATCAAATCCTTTTGTACTCAACTTACAAGATGCTTACGAATTTTCTATTGGAGTTGGAACTAGTGCTGATCAAACAAAAAACAAATGGAGTGTGGCTAGTGTGACTGTAAAGTATTCAGTAGGAGTTTCTACTAGTATTGATAGCGACAACAAAACCTTAAATCCTTTAGCATTTAATATTTATCCGAATCCATCTAAAGGTACTATTTTTGTGACTTTGGAAGAAGAACAACATACCATTTATCAAGTTTATTCTTTAAGTGGAGAAAAACTGCTTCAAGGAACTGCCTATGGATCATTAGAGTTGGACATGAGTATGTTTAGCCAAGGAATTTACCTCATTAAAATAGAATCTGATAAAGCGGTGAATACCAAGATGATTACTTTGAATTAATTGGTATTTTATGCACCAAGGTCAATACACCTTTGTTACAACAAAAAAAATCGAATGAAACGTATCATGATTAATTATTTAACACCTGGCTGCCGTCGGGCACAGGGTAATGATCAGAAGGCTTCGCAACTTCGTGTCCATCAGTCTTAATACTTGACACTAATTATTTTAACGCATGAATAATGTTAAATTAAAATCGATGATAATAGTTGCATTGATAGCAATAAGTTTTTGCAGTTGTGCAAAAAATACGGTCCAAGCCGACTTTTATGTGTCTCCCAATGGTTCCGATAGTTGGTCCGGCACATTGGCCGAACCTAATTCAGAAGGAACAGATGGTCCTTTTGCCACATTGGATCGTGCTAGAGATGCAGTTCGCGAACTTAAACAGCATAAAACAAAGGACATTCTTGTCCATATTCGTGAAGGAAACTATCAGGTAAAAGAAACAATTGTGTTTGGCTTGGAAGATTCAGGAGAAGGAGAATCAACAATTACATACGCTGCTTACTCTGGAGAAAAACCTATTTTCAGTTCAGGACTTGAAATAGCAGATTGGAAAAAAGTCACGGAAGACCTTCCTGGTTTGCCTGTCGAAGCTAAAGGAAAAATTTTAGTAGCAGAAGTGTCGCATAAGTTTAAAACTCTTTATGATGAAACAGGTATGTTGCCAAGAGCTCAATCTAAGCGCTTTGTTCCTTTAAAGGGCAGCTCTAATACTAAACTTTTATTTCCGAAAGGTAAAATGAAGGACTGGGATAATGTTGAAGATGTAGAAATATTAGTACGTCCCACACGAGATTGGATGATGAACATATTACCTCTCTCATCAATTGATGCTGATGCAGGTATTGCTCATACTGCTATAGAGGCAACTTACGGAATGAATAAAAAAGGGTGCTGGGTAGAAAATGTGTTGGAGGAGTTGGATGAGCCAGGCGAATGGGTACTCAATTCAAAAGAAGGTAAATTGTACCTATGGCCACGAAATAATAGCAAAGTGGTAGCATCTCAATTGATCGAATATTTTTTAGTGAAAGGTAAAATAGCTGAAAATGGGCCTAAGGATATTCCTGTGCGTAACATACGCTTTAGTGGATTGACGTTTAAACACGGAGATCGATATACTTTAGATGAGGATGATGCCGGTTTGCAACATGATTGGGACATGTTGGATAAGGGTAATGCTCTTGTCCGTTTCCGAGGTGCTGAGAATTGCGCAATCGAAGAATGTCACTTTCTACAAAGTGGTAGTGGTGCCATCCGTGTTGATCTATACGGACAAAATAATGACATCTCAAATAACCATATTGAGCAAATGGGAGGCGGAGGTATTCTATTGTGTGGGTATGGTCCTGGTACAAAAGATGTCAATAAAAAGAATACAGTATATAATAATCATGTGCACGATATTGGCATAATTTATTGGCACTCACCAGGTATTTTTCTTTGGAATAGTGGCGAAAATCATGTGTATAACAATTTGATTTATGATGGTAATTATTGCGGGCTAATAGTGTCAGGCTGTGTAATTAGGTTCTTTACCCATTCTAATAAACGCGAACAATGCAGGGCTATTCGCTGGCACGAGATTGGCGAGTTACCAAAAGAATTAACGCCAGACGATGTACGAGCATACTGGCACAGCCGAAATAACATTATTGAGTACAATGAAATTCATCACGTCATGAAAAAACTAGGTGATGGCAATGGAATTTACATTCGGGCGGCTGGTCCGGGAAATATTATACGTCGTAATTATGTACATCATTTGGTTGCTGAAACGGGAAAACAGAGTGGAATAAGAACAGATGGAGGACAAATGGATGTTCTTATTAGCGAAAATTTGATCTATAAATGTACCTCGCAAGGAATGACTTTGAAACTCAACAATCGTTTCGAGAATAATATCATTGCAGATGTTACAGAGCCACGTTTGGTTTATTTAAAACTGGTAGAGGGACCTATGACAGGAGCTAGTAATAAGCGCAATATATTTTATGCTGTTAATGATGGTTGTACTTTTATTTCGCAACCAGGTAAAGGAAAAGGCTTGGTTGAAGAGGATAGTAGAGGGCGAGTGACAGCCACGATTAAAGATGTAGATTCCGATTTCAACATCTTTTATTGTAAAGAAAACAATAGCCTTGCAGAACAAACATTATCAAGTCTTCAAAAAGACTACAATTCTGATCTAAATAGTTTAGCCACAGATCCTCTGTTCGTAGATCCCGAAAATGGAGATTTCAGATTAAAGCCAGAATCTCCCGCCTTAAAAATGGGTTTTATTCAATTCGATGTTAAAAAAGTTGGTTTACAATAGAAAAATATAAACGAAACACCTAATTCATTAATACTTAATGGTCTTCTGGTATTCGTAGAGCTATTTCAGCAAACAATGAGCATATAAGAGAAAGGATTAATTTTTGGGATGCAGTATTTTTAATGTGTCGTTTTCTTTCAAATAGAAATGCTGTGTAAAAAAAATACTTTTAAACGAGAAGAGATCTAAAATCATTTTTCTTACTAGAAGTTGGATTAAAGAAACTAAAAAACTAATATTTAAATACAGCTACTATGAATAATCATTTTCTTCGAAATCTATGGGTGGGGTTATTGCTGTTCATAATCATAAATCCATTTATTGTATTAGCACAGGAAACCCCCAATGTAATAATTGTAATTACCGATGATCAGGGAATGGGAGACCTCTCATGTATGGGAAATCCTTATGTTAAAACGCCCAACATTGATAAATTTTATAAAGAAGCGGTTCGCTTTACCAATTACCATGTGTCAACAACCTGTGCACCCACGCGTGGGTCATTAATGACCGGGAGGCACACCAATCGTGTAAATGTTTTTCATACAATCACAGGTCGTTCGCTACTTTTTGAAGACGAAGTACTTCTTCCACAGGTTTTTGCCCAAAACGGATATACTAACGGTATGTTTGGTAAATGGCATTTGGGAGATAATTATCCATATCGTCCCGAAGATAGAGGATTTCATGAGGTTGTTCGGCATGGAGGAGGCGGAATTGCACAGGGACCCGATTACTGGGGTAACGATTATTTCGATGATACCTTTTGGCACAATGGTGAACTTGAACAATACAAAGGATATTGCACAGATGTGTTTTTTTCTGAGGCTCTTAAATTTATAGAAACCAACAAAGACAATCCTTTCTTTTGCTATATATCAACAAATGCGCCCCATGCACCACTAAATCTTCCTGAAGAATATTACAATCAATATAAGAATATAGATGATATTCCTGAGCGGATTAAACGATTCTATGGGATGATCACCAATATTGATGATAATTTCAAAATATTAGAAAAGAAATTGGATGCCTTAGGCATAGCAGATAACACAATTCTCATTTTTACTACCGACAATGGAACCGCTGGTGGGAACAAAGTATTCGATGCAGGATTGAAAGGAAGTAAAGGACATGTTACCGAAGGTGGTCATCGTGTTCCTTTGTTTATTCGCTGGCCAAACGGTAATCTCACAGGCGGTAAGGACATTGACAAACTGGTGGCCCATTACGATTTGCTGCCAACTTTTGTAGATTTACTTGGATTCGATTTTACACCTGTAAAACCACTCGATGGAAAGAGTTTGCAGCCATTGCTTTACGATGCTAATCCTAATTGGACAAATAGGATTTTGTACCTGGATACGCAGCGGATGCAAAATCTTATAAAGTATAAATCCTATGTTGTAATGGATGATAATTGGCGTTTGGTGGATGGTAAAGAATTACACAATATGAATTCTGATAGAAGCCAAACAAAAAATGTAATTGATCAGTATCCTGAAGTAGCTGCAAGGCTAGCTGTTGGATATGAAACATGGTGGCAATCAATAATGTCAGAGGATCCCAACGAAAGATATGCTTACATAAAAGTAGGATCACCCAAAGAGAATCCTAGCAGAATATCAGCGCATGATATGTTTACCGGTAAGCATGCAGGTTCATGGCATCAACATGGTGCTGCAAAAGCGGTTCAGGCTGCTGGAAGATGGAAAATTGAGTTTGTTGAGGATGGGGAGTATGCGATTACACTTCGCAGGTTTCCAAGAGAAAGTGGGTTGGCAATAAATGAGACATTTGCAGCTGTTGAAGATGTTGTTGAAAAGGAAAGACCTATGCCAGCTAGTGTGAAAACAGATTTTGAAAAAGCGTTTTTGTATGTTGCCAACCAAAATAAAAACATTCGTATTCAACCCGGGCAAGAGGAAGTCACTTTCAATGGAAATATACCTGCCGGAAAATACGACATGGAAGCCCAGCTAATTGACAAAGACGGTAAAGTGCACCCTGCTTATTATTTATATATCGAAAAACTTTAGAAAACGCCAAGATATGTTACTAAATAAAAAAGTGATTCTGTTGATGACGGTTCTTTTCCTGTTTCAATTAAGTTGCCATAGCCAAAATAAGGATATTAAGTTTGTCGATTTCATCACTGAAACTTCAGGGAAAGTAGATTTTGGAAAAACTGATGTTTCGGCTTATACGCCAGAAATAAGAGAAAACATGAAAAAACTGTACGAAGATAAGTTCGGCATGTTTGTTCATTGGGGACCTTATGCCCAGCTGGAAGGTATGTGGAAGGGTGAAAAAGTAAGTGCCGAATGGATCATGAAAAGAGGTCCAATATCTATACAAGATTACGAAAGAGAAGCAGCAGGTAAATTTAAGCCTGAAAAATTTAATGCCAACGATTGGATTGATATTGCAGAGAATGCAGGTATGAAATTCATTGTGCTGACAGCCAAACACCACGATGGATTTGCCATGTATAAATCTGCACATTCATATAATTTGGTTGATTTTGCAGGTTATGGTCGCGATATCTATAAAGAATTATCTGTGGCGTGTGCCAAAAGAGGTATGAATCTGGGTTTTTATTATTCGCAAAGTCAGGATTGGCATGAGAAGGGTGGAGTTGGTAACGATTGGGATTTTGAAGGTGTTCTTAAGCCTCAGAAAGACTTTGATGCTTATTTTAAGGATAAGGTAGCTGTACAAATAAAAGAACTGAGCCAAAATTATGGCGATATTTTTATGGTTTGGTTCGATACACCCATTCAGATGGACGATGACAAGTGCCAGTTGTTGATGGATATTGTAAAAGAGAATCAACCGGGAGCTCTGGTAAACTCTCGTTTGGGTAACGGATTTGGTCATTTTGATGTTTCTATTGATAATGGCAAAACTCCAAGTGTGAGCACAGCAACGTGGTTGCCAGATTTAAAAGTGCCATGGCAAACACACGAATCGGTTACTGTAGGTGGTTGGGGTTATACAAAATTTGGTGGCGATATCGATCGTTCGGCCAGTTACTCCGATTTTATTTATAGTTTTTGCCGCATTGTTGGTAACGGAGGTGTGTATTTATTAAATGTAGCACCTCGTCCTGATGGAACCATTCCGCAGTCGCAGGCCAATAGTTTACGTGCGATAGGTGAGTGGCTCGAAGTAAATGGAGAGGCCATTTACGGTGCCGACCCAAGCCCGTTAAAGTTCCCTCCTTATGCCATTACCAGTAAGCCCGGAAAAATATATTTGCATCTGCAAGATTTGGTGCAAACACAGATTGAGCTTAATGGCATTTTGTCAAAAGTGCAGAAGGCATATTGTTTAGCTGATAAATCACAACAAAGTTTACGATTCAAACAGGAAAAAGATATTTTGAATATTTCTGTCCCCGAGGAACTTCATCAGCCTAAAGTAACCGTAGTTGTGTTGGAAATTGAAGATGAAGTGGCAAAGGTAATAGACGAAACGCTCCAACAAGAAGAAGATGGTTCTATTAAAATGCCGGTTTCAAAATGTGAATTTGCCATCAGGCGTATCAGTTACGATTACGAAAAACAGGTAACGCATCGATGGGGAGAGAATGTGAAGCAAGGTTTGATATGGACTGTAAATGTTAATCAATCCGGTACTTTTAAAGTAATAAGCGAAGATTCTGGAGATAATGATTTTGTTTACATGCTGATGACTGGACAAGATATCTTGGTTTTAAATGCGAAGGGGTACATTGGAAAATTAACAAAGAGGGAGCAGAAAGGAAGGGTGTTTTTGGAAAAAGGAATACATCAAATCATAGTTTATCCTAAAGTGCCTACATCAAAAGAAACCAAGCACAGTTATAAGTTTAAAGGACTGGAATTAATTCCTGTTAAGTAAGCTGATGCAGGAATAATTTATAAATGAGTATTTCTTTGATAGGTTAGTTCATCAGGGAGAAACAATTAAATCTTTATAAATTAGATATAGATGAAACGAGCCATGAGGATTGCTTCACACACTGGAGTATGGTTGTTTTTGGTGAGTTTCATGTGACTATAAAAATCAAATTATAAACACATGAATTTATATTTAAAACTTATATTTCTCTTAACTGCTTTAATTGTTTTGTTTTCATGCAAACCAGATCAAACGATTAAAGAATCTGACTTT
Source organism: Saccharicrinis sp. GN24d3 (assembly GCF_052400645.1). Classification (NCBI taxonomy): domain Bacteria; kingdom Pseudomonadati; phylum Bacteroidota; class Bacteroidia; order Marinilabiliales; family Marinilabiliaceae; genus Saccharicrinis; species Saccharicrinis sp. GN24d3. The sequence continues at coordinate 10,059 of NZ_JBQTGI010000033.1, read as the reverse complement.
TGTAAATCACTTGTTCCGGGTAAATATATTCTTCCTGCAGAGGAGGGTTGGTGGAACTGGTGTATGGCACCCATCTACGATGAAAATGGGAAATTACATGTTTTCATGTCTTCTATTCCAAATAATGGTAGTTGGATAAAGGATAGCAAGATTGTACATTTTGTAGCGTATAAACCTGAAGGGCCATATACTTTTGTGGATACAACGTTTTCAAGCAACTTTGCAACCTACCATAATCCGCAAATTTCAAAAGTGGACGATACTTATGTTTTGGTGTATTTGTTAAAAAACAGAAATACACTAAGGTTAAATCAGGAAATAGGAATAGCTACAACTAAATCTTTAGATGAGCCTTGGGTAGAAAGTCCGCACAATCCAATTATTAAAGCATCAGGACAAATGGATGGAGCCAACATTATTCATGCATCCAACCCTACTTTTGTAGAGGATGAAGAAGGGAAATTCAGGATTTATTATAAATCAATAACTGATAAATATAAGCCAAAAACCTACCGTGAAATATCGCTAGCCATAAGCGACCATATTGAAGGGCCATATGAAAATTACAAGGAAAATCCTATAATAAGTTATGCGGATATGGGGTTGGATATTGAAGATCCGTATGCTTATTATTACAAAGGTATGTATTACATGATTGTAGAAGACCGCATGGGTGTTAAAAATGCGCTTGAAGGACATTCTATAGCCGAGAAAGAGATAAAAAAAGGAGGAAACAGACCAGGGTTAATTTATCAATCAAAAGATGGAATAAACTGGGGGAGACCTGAAGTTGGCTACAATACCAACGAATATTACTTTAAGCATGAGTTGGCACGTTGCGAACGTCCAAATATTTTGTGGAAAGACGGAAAACCTGAATGTCTTTTTCTGGCTTGTCACGATGAAGATCCTACAGCCGGGTTTTTCTTAAGAATTGAGGGGTGGGAATAAAATATAGATTTTAAGGCAATTATACACATAGTTATTAAGGCATGAATAAATATAAAATTGGGTTAATCGCTACCTTATTATTTACAGTTGTTACTGTGTTCAGTCAACAAAGGGTAATTCATCCCTATTGGGCACCAAAAACTTGGTCAATTCGCGCGGATGATATTACCACTATTATGGGATTTAGAGCTGAATTAAGTGGGCAATTAAACCATCTAGAACGTCCTGCTCCAATGGCAGTTAATAATGCATTTATCCGCGGATTTCTTACGAAAGATGATGTGATGACCTGGACTGTAGATGTTCCTTCTGATGCTGAGTATAGCGTAGCTTTACTATATACAGGCAGCAACAATATTCTTTCTCAATCTACCTTCGAAGTTAAAACAGAGTCTTCAGTAATAATTGAAAAAGCTCAGATAAAAAATTGGGAAACACGTCCCATTGTTCAACGCCATTTTTTATCGCAAAACATAAAACTTAAAAAAGGTATTAATAAAATAAGTTTTCGATTAGTAACTTTTGGTGAAGAAAAACAACGCCAAGAAAATACTGAAATTAAAGCCAATGCAAACATCAAACCTAACCCATTTGCCTTTTGGTCTATTGAGTTGGTACAACCAAAAGTGTTAGTGGCTATAAAGGATCGGGCCAAAGCAATGAAAGCTGATGTGCAGTGGATGGTGGATGGAAAATATGGCCTGTTTGTGCATTTTTCATCAGCCTCAGTTCCTTTTAATGGTGGTCCAAAATTAGGAGATCAATACCAAAAGCTCGTTGATACTTTCGATGTTGATGCTTTTGTAGATAAGGTAGTTGAAATTGGTGCTTCTTGGGTATGTTTTACCTGTGCTCATGGAACTCAACATTGGCCAGGGCCAAGCAATACCATCGATAAAATAAAATCTGGATTTACTTGTGAACGCGATCTGATAAGGGAACTTATTGATGGTCTAGGGAAACATGATATTCGACTCATGTTATATTATAATCCCAATAGTGGAATGGAGGATTTGTATGGAAATACTTATGGTCACGGAAAATGGCCAGATTCCAAAGGTTATTTTAATTTTCTAGAACCTCACTTTCGTGAGGTTAGTCTTCGCTATGGTGAGGATCTAGCAACCACTGCAGGATATATCGATGATTGCGGTTGGAAAGTATATCAACTTGATCCTCCATGGGGAAAATTTGCAAAAGCCATTAAAGCAGGTAACGCTAATGCTTGCATAGGTTTTAGCCAAAACATATTTCCTAACCTAACCCCATTTAGCGACTTAGTTGTTTCCGATGGGTCGGGAAGAGTACCCGAAATTCAATCTCCCTTTTTATTTGAAGAAGGTGGCCAGCTAGAAGGGCAATACCCTGCCAGCTGGTTTTATATGGATGGTTGGTCTAGTAGAACAGGTAATGGTGTTTTTACCCAAAAACCTAAATTCTCCACTGAAAAGTATGTCGAAATATTTAAAAAAGCAGATGCTGAAAATGTACCTATAACAATAAACCTAGCTATGACTCCTGATGTAAATAAGGATCACCCAATTTTTAATCCGGTTTGTATTGAAATAATGAAACAGGTACGAAAAGCTGTAAAAGGTTATTAATGAAAAATTACAAAATAATTAATATGAATATTTTTAATCTGACTACCCTAATTTTTATGGCATTTGTGCTTAATGTAGCACAGGCAGCTGATTTATACGTAAGCCCAAAAGGATCAGATTCGAATAAAGGAACAAAGAAGAAACCTTTTGCAACACTTTTAGCTGCAAAAAATGCTGCTCAAAAATATGCAGGTAAAGAATCCGTAACAATACATGTTCAAGATGGCGTGTATTATTTAAGCGAAACGCTTGTTTTTGAACCGAAAGATTCTGGATCAGAGAAGTACCCTATAATGTATAAAGCCATTAACGAAGGTGGTGCTGTACTAAGCGGAGGAACCATGCTGCAACTTACATGGAAACCTTATCGTGATGGAATTTATCAGGCCAATACACCAGAAAACTTGAGCATCGATCAACTTTTTGTGAACGGAAAAAACCAACGAATGGCTCGTTATCCAAACTACGATGCTACAAAAAAAACAGATGCCTACCAGGGATATGCAGCTGATGCTTTTTCAAAAGAACGAGCGGCTGGGTGGAAGAATCCTGAGGGTGGATATATTCATGCCATGCACACCAAGCGCTGGGGCGGATATCATTACATCATCACCGGAAAAAATGCTAGTGGTGAGGTAAGCTACGAAGGAGGTTGGCAAAATAATCGAAAAATGGGAATGCACTCAGATTTTCGTATGGTAGAAAATATTTTTGAAGAATTAGATGCTGCTGGTGAGTGGTTCCATGATGCAGAGGCCAATGTGTTATATTATATGCCCGAGCCTAATACGGAATTGTCGAAAGCTAAGATTGAAGTTGTTCGCCTAAGTCACTTACTTGAGTTTCAGGGAACGGAGGCATCACCTGTTGAGTACATTACTTTACAAGGCTTTGTAGTAAAACATGCTGCACGTACTTTTATGGATTGTAAAGAGCAGTTGTTACGTTCTGATTGGGCTATCTATCGAGGAGGTGCCTTTATGCTTACAGGTACAGAAAATATCCAAATTCTAGATATGGAATTTGATCAGGTAGGAGGGAATGCCATTTTTGTGAATAATTATAATCGAAATACCTTGGTAAAAGGATGTCATATTCATGATACTGGTGCAAGTGGTGTTTGTTTTGTAGGTGACCCGAATGCAGTGCGTGATCCTCTTTTTGAATATAACGAGACGAATGATTTATCTAAAATAGACCGTACTCCAGGACCAAAAACCAATAACTATCCAGCAAAAGGTATAGTGGAAGATTGTTTAATTCATGGTATTGGTCGTGTAGAGCGTCAGCCTGCCGGGGTGCAGATTTCTATGGCTAAAAATATTACTGTTCGTGATGCTTCAATTTACGATTGTGCCCGAGCGGGTATTAATATTAGCGAAGGTACTTGGGGAGGTCATTTAATCGAGCGTTGTGATGTTTTTGAAACAGTACAGGAAACTCATGATCATGGTTCGTTTAACTCTTGGGGGCGTGACCGTTTCTGGCACAAAAACCGTAACTATTCTCAAGAGATGATAGATGAGGATCCAAACTTGCCATTTCTGGATGCTACAGAAACAACAATTATTCGCGATAGTCGTTGGCGATGTGATCATGGTTGGGATATTGACTTGGACGATGGATCAACTAATTATGATATTTATAATAACTTGATGTTATCTGGGGGCTTAAAGTTTCGTGAAGGATTTCGTCGTAAAGCTTGGAATAATATCACAGTAAATAACACTTTTCATCCACACGTATGGTATGCCAAAAGTAATGATGAGGTCTATTCCAATATCTTTATGTATAAATACAAAGGAGTAAAAGTACCCACAGAAAAAAATCCCGGAAAACGTGTAGACAGTAATCTTATTTTTAATTCAGCGTTAACGCAAAAGTTTGGTTGGGATGAAAATTCTATAGTGGCCGATCCGATGTTTATAGATCCTGAAAATGGTGATTTCCGCGTAAAAGAAGGTTCGCCAGCTTTTGATATTGGCTTTAAAAACTTTCCGATGGACCAGTTTGGAGTGAAAAAGCCTTCGCTTAAGGCTATTGCTCGTAAGCCCGAAGTACCTGTTTTAGGAGAAATGGGTTCTTTGGATAGGAAGAATACGAAGAAAGGTACACCCAAAGCTACAACTTGGATGGGTGCAACCATAAATGGTTTAGTTGGGATGGAGTTTTCGGCTTATGGTGTTGCAAAAGAAGATGGTGGTATTGCGCTTACTACAGTTCCAAAAGGTTCGCAAGCTGCCAAATTAGGCTTCGTCGAAGGCGATCTAATTTTAACCGTTAATGGACAAAAAGTGGATGAAGTAGGTCAATTTATAAATTTGGTTAAAGCAAATCAGTCAACGCCACTTAAGCTTAAAGTAGTTCGGGAGCAGCAAAATATTGACTTATCAATTCAACTTAAATAGCTTAATGGTGAGTATCTACTAAATTAAAAATTCCAATAATCATGATAAAGAGCTTGGATGCAAAGAATATGATTATGTTTTCATTGCGTCTTAGTCTCTTTTAAGAGACCTTTTACATATGAAGTACTACTTAGTTAAAATTACCTTGTTAATGTTAGGATCAGGATTTATGGTGTCATGCACTAATGCTAGTCTAAAGTCTGATCAACCTAATATTATATTGATTATGCCTGATGATGCAGGTTATGGCGATTATGCTTGTCTAGGGAGTCCAATCATTAATACTCCAGCAGTTGATGCTTTTAAAGAGAAGAGTTTGCTTCTGACACATTTTCATGTAAGTCCTAAGTGTGCACCAACTAGTGCTGCACTTTTGAGCGGACGACATGATTTTAAGAATGGTGTGACTCATACTGTTTTTGAGCGTGAACGTATGAGCTTAGAAACATTTACACTTTCTGATATGCTTAGGAGTTCGGGTTATGCCACAGGTATCTTTGGTAAATGGCATCTTGGTGATGAGGAGGCTTATCTTCCAGAAAATAGAGGATTTGATGAGGTTTATATTCATGGTGGCGGTAGTATTGGCCAAACTTTTACCGGCTCCTGTGGAGATGCTCCTAACAATAGTAATATCAATCCAGCTTTATGGCACAACGGCACATGGGAGAAAACTACGGGATATTGTACCGATCTTTTTTTCGATCAAGCTACCAAATGGATGGATGACCAACGCCAGGCAGGTAAGCCTTTTTTTGCTTACCTCCCTCTAAATGCACCGCATGGTCCATTTGTTTTACCTGACGAGTATTATCAGCAATATCTTGGTCATCCTAAATTGAACGATAATCTAGCCAAGTTTTATGGCATGTTGGAGAAAATTGATACCAATTTTGGTCAACTGTTGACTCAACTTGAAGAGTGGGGTATAGCTAATAATACAATAGTGATCTTTATGGGATCAGATAATGGTGGTACTAAGGGTGTGCCTATCTACAATGCAGGAATGCGTGAAGGTAAGGGTTCTCCTTATCAGGGAGGTACGCGTGTTCCTTGTTTTTTTCGTTGGCCAGATGGTGGTATACCTGAAGGTGTAGAGACAGATGCCTTGAGTGCTCACCTGGATATTTTTCCCACTTTTGCAGAAATCGTAGGAGCAGAGTTGTCTTCAAAAGTTATGCAACAAGTCGAAGGACGAAGTTTGTTACCTAATTGGCGCACAACCTTATTCGTATTTTATGTATAGTTGGGGCTGGAAGTTAGCAACAGGTCCATTGGTTAACTACCCCGAGATGCAAAAGCCGCTTGGTGCGCCCAATGATGCATATGAGCGCGTTAGTTCTAATGGTTGGGCATTTACCCGCGAATTTGAAGGTGCAAGTGTTTGGGTAGATACGGAAAAAAGAGAAGCTAAAATTACCTGGAAGTAGAGTGTGAAATGAATGTATTTGAAAAAATTAGATAATGAGAGAAAATAATAGAATGTTTTTTTTGAGTCTTAGACTGTTGGTAGTGATGATGTTTGGTGCATCTACCTTTGTTTGTGCCGGGGAGGGAAATAAAACTGCCCAGTACACAAAAAAAGAAACTTTTGGCAACGCTGATAGGGTAACAAAAAGTTTAAGACTATGGTACAATGAACCTGCTCCAAACAATAATACTGGTTGGGTAAATGCTTCAATACCTATGGGAAATGGATATATGGGAGTGAATGTATTTGGAGGTACAGAAACAGATCGGATACAAATTACAGAAAATAGTTTGTACGATTGGGGAGAGGATCGAGGACTAAAGCGCAGGGGATTAAATAATTTTGCGGAGGTATATATCGATTTTGGCCACGATAATATTACCGACTATAAACGAGAATTAAATCTTAATGAAGGAGTTTCCTTTGTAAAGTATAAGCAGGATGGAGTTGAGTACACAAGAGAGTATTTTACTAGTTATCCAGATAAAGTAATGGTGATTCGCTTAAATGCATCTGAGACTGGCAAATTGTCGTTTACATTACGTCCAACTATTCCTTTCTTAAATGAAGGAAAATCTGGATCTGTAAAGGCTAAGGGAAATGTGGTTACCCTGTCTGGTGCCATGCATTATTATAATATTAAGTACGAAGGACAATTTAAAGTGATACCAGAGGGAGGTAAGATTACGGCAAGCGATAATGGGACTATTAATATCGTAGATGCTGATCGTGCTGTTATTTTAATAGCAGTAGGAACCAACTATAAAATCGATTCTCAGGTGTTCCTAACCGAATCAGCAACTCAAAAGCTAGCCGGTTTTCCTGATCCTCATATTAAGGTTACCGATTATATGAACAAAGCCACAGCAAAGCCATATGATGAGTTGTTGGAAAATCACCAAAAGGATTATAAAGAGCTTTTTCATCGGGTGAATGTCGATTTTGGTGCCGAAGAACCAACTATTCCAACTAACAAGTTGGTTGATACCTACCCAGAGGGTATTTATAGTACATATCTTGAGGAGCTTGCATTTCAGTATGGACGTTACATGTTAATATGCTCTTCACGAAAAGGCACACTTCCTCCTCATCTTCAGGGAATATGGAATGTATATGAAAAACCCCCATGGTCGTCGCAGTACTTACATGACACCAACCTGCAAATGGCCTATGCACCTGTTTTTTCCACTAACTTGTCTGAGTTGTTTGAGTCCTATGTCGATTATTTTAATACTTTCGAACCACGCCAACGGTTGTATGCCAATGAATATATAAAGCAGTACAATAGTTCTCAGTTTGACCCCAATGGAGACAATGGTTGGTCGGGGCCTTTTTGGAGTAATCCATATGATGTTCCTGGAAAATCAAAGGTCGCTGGATTTGGAACAGGTTCCTGGATTGGACTATTATTTTGGGATTACTACGATTTTATACGTGATGAATCGATTTTAGAAGAAAAGGTTTACCCTGTAATTTACGAGCAAGCCAATTTTGTATCTCGATTTGTAAAAGATGTTAATGGTGTTCTGTTGGCTAACCCTTCGTCAAGTCCGGAGCAAAAACTTAGAAATACAGTTGGTACTACTTTTGATCAGCAGATGTTTTACGAGAATCATCATAACACCATAAAAGCGTCTAAGGTATTAGGTCGTTCCGATAGTAAATTGGCCACATTTGAAACTCAGCTTCCATTATTGGATCCTATTCAGGTAGGTAAGTCGGGACAGATTAAAGAGTTTCGCCAAGAGGAATACTTCGATGATATTGGTGATCCAAATCATCGACATGCTTCTATGCTTCTAGGTTTATACCCAGGACAATTGATTAATGATAATACACCTGCTTGGCTCGATGCTGCCAAAGTTAGTTTGCAAAAAAGATCTCATAAAACGAATATTGGATGGGCCCGTGCCGAGCGAATAGCTATGTGGGCCCGAGTGCACGATGGTGAAGAGGCTTATTCGTACTATAAAGAATTATTGAGCGAGAATTATTTACACAATTTGTTTAATGACCATAGGGGGGATCCTTTGTTTCAGGCAGATGCGAATTATGGTGCCACAGCAGGGGTTGCAGAAATGCTTATACAGAGTCATGATTACGTAGTGGCTCCATTATCTGCATTACCAAAGTCATGGCCGGAAGGTAGCTATCAAGGCTTGTTGGCAAGAGGTAACTTCGAAGTTTCAGCCAAGTGGTCAGATAGGCATGCTAAAAAAATTGAAGTATTGTCTAAATCGGGTGGATTATTGGAATTAAGGTATCCAAATGTTGCTAAAGCAAATATTAGAAATGTCAAGGGTAAGAAAGTGGATTTTGAGGTCGTGAATGATGACCAAATTAGTATTCACACCAGAAAGGGACAAACTTATGTGATCACAAAAATACCTACTAGTGTCCCTGTTGTTGAGCCATCTAATCTAAAAATAGTGAATAATTCGGCAACTAATAAAATAGAGCTTTTTTGGGATACCAGTGCTGATGCTAAATCGTATAACATATACTGGGCTGGAGATAATGCTCCAGGTTATGAATTGGTGGCTTCTGATGTTGAAAGTTCAAATTTTAATTTTGATGTGAGTAATCTTAAACCGCATGATCAAATGACGATAAAAGTTACTGCAGTAAATGCCGATGGCCGCGAGAGTAATAATGGCACTACGCTGTTATGGTTAATGCCATAGTGATAGAATATAAACGATTAGCATAAAATTATAACAAACAATAATGCTAGGTAATATGAAAAATAATAAACGAATAACAAGAGTGCTAATAGGTGTATGCATCTTTTGCTTGGGTTTAACAGGATGCAACCAAAGCACCAATGTGCCTTCTTACCTTAAAGGATATGAGGATAATTATAAGGAGAATCCAAGAACTGCTGCACTAAAGTGGTTTAGAGCGGCAGAATTTGGAATGTTCATTCATTATGGTTTGTTTAGCTTAACGGAAGGGTATTGGGGTGATATTCATTCAAAACCCGCCGAGTGGGTGCAATTGCGCGCTAAAATAAGACCCGATGAATACGCTAAACTAGCCGATAAATTCACAGCCGAAAATTTTGATGCTGACTTGATTACTGACTTGGCCATTAATGCAGGTATGAAGTATATTAACATTACGACCAGGCATCATGATGGATTTTGTTTATTTGATTCAGAATATACCGATTTTAAAAGCACCAACAGTGCTGCTAAACGAGACTTGGTTGCAGAATTGGCCGAGCAATGTCATAAAAAGGCTTGGGATTATTCTTTTATTATTCGCACGGACGCGATTGGCGACATCCGCATTCTCCAAATAGAGATGAATGGGGAGGAAATCCTAAACCCGAGTATGATACACCAGTAGAGTCTTACAAATATGGAGAAGAGCGCGATTTGCAGCTTAACGTGGAATTTATGAAAAATCAAATCACTGAATTACTAACTAATTATGGCCCTGTAGCTGGGACATGGTTTGACAGAAGATCTGTTCCTAGTTCGCGACCAGAAAAGAGACACGAATTAAAATACAGGAACTATATGATCATATTCATTCCCTACAACCTCTTGACTTCCGCACTTTTTGTGGGACACCCTCCGTATCCCTTGCTATTGCTGACTTTCTTTTTTAACTTGGGTGT
>NZ_JBQTGI010000032.1:5606-42636 GCF_052400645.1 Saccharicrinis sp. GN24d3 | reverse complement strand
AACCTAAAAGAGCAATAAAAAATATAAATATTAGTATCAATAATTCCATAAACAGTTTTCTATAATAGGCCCTAACGTTACGCATATGAATAGTTGCCGATTTCGGACTAATTCCACTTCAAATTCCACCAAAGTATAAGCGGGAGAAAAAGCTCCCATAAACCACTAAACGGCAATTATTTATAATGCATTGTTAGCAGTTGTTATTGATTCTCATTATAATACTTAATTGTATCATATACCTCATATAAAGCTGAAAAATTTCTATACAAATCCCAAACTTGTCCATTTTTGATATGTTCACCGTGCAATACTTGATTTCGCTCTTCTTTAAACGTTCTGCGCAAGAAATCAAGTCTAGTTTTAAAATTCACACTAACATTTTCGTTGAGAAATTCTTTTTGTTTCAGATTTGTAAAAGTATAATTACCCGTTAAAAACATAAACTTATCTTGTGTTATCACAATATCTTCTTTCCATGGAATAGAACGAAGAAATGAATCTAACGAATTATACTCTTTATTTTGGATAGCTTCTTTAATTTCTTGTTTTATCATCAATCTTTCACCAAACTCTCTAACAATTCCTTCAATTGCAACCATTAATAATATTCCTGATCCTTTATGAATTTTTTTATTATAGCACAAAATAGATTGATTTATTGTATCAATTAATTCATTATTGATTCCAATCTTTTTGAAAAAAGGTAAAACATTTTTTTTTATTTCACTAACTTTTTTCGGTAGTTTCCTTTTTAAGTTTTTATCATCTATTTTTCCATGAGTTATATTAATAACATCTGATACCGATATATCCGATGCCCAAACAATATCCAGTAATATATTTCCATAATAAGAATTTACAAGGAATATGAATTCATCATCATCAAAGGTTAAATCTGTTAACGATTTGTCCGAATTATCACAATATTCTATAATAGATTCCTTATTTAACTTTGAAAAAAGAATCTCAATATATTTTGATAGGTTACTAACATTTCGTGTAGCTTTTTCTGTTTGCCAATGATTCAGTTTAACATTCTCAGTTTTTTCAACATGTTCAAGAATTGAATTCATGGCTCTATCAATGTTGTTTTTTAATGTCTTTTCCCGAATAGAATATCTTTTATAAACCTCATCAGTTTGATTTTCACTAAACAAGGTAACCTTCATCCTTTTGCTAACATCTTCAATTGTTGGTTCCATGTAGTTGTTTTTTTATAATAACTGCTAACGTTTAGTATAAATGCAGTGCGGGATTTCTTGCATTTCGTTTCAAATTTTCACCGCTACAGATTAAATATTAACACGCTCAAATTCCGCACTTTACCCGCATTGAATTTATACAGTGTTAGGGCACGTATTTTATAATTTAGCTTTAATTCCTTGTAAAGTTTCTTTTTTTACAACAATGTTACCTTTTTCATCTATCAAATAATTCGCAGGAATTGCTTTTATATGATAATCCTGACAAATTCTACCTTTTGCTCCATTAAAATCACAGAAGTTTATCATATCAATTATCCCTAATCGTTCCATACCTGAAATCCATCTACTTTTGTCTGTATCAAGTGAGATATTAACAATAACTAAACCATTGTCTTCTTTTGCCAATTCTTTAAGCGCAGGTATCTCCTTAACACATGGAGCACATGTGGAAGACCAGAAGTGCAATAAAACTTTTTTACCAATTAAACTGTCTAATGAATAATTTATCCCATTAAAATCCTGAAATGAAAATTTAGGTGCTGGAGTCTGAATATCAAATCCAGCCTCTTTTTTAATCTTTTGTCCGATAAAACTTAGTTTAATATCAGGTTCTAAATAGGAATAAAACAACTGTATTTTATCGAGTTGAATTAGATTGTTATTCATTAAAAAATCAATAATGGAAGCAGATACGTATAAATCTTTGTCTTCTATTATTAACTTTTCAGAAGTACTAATAAAACTTTCATACAGTCCTTTTCTTGCCTCAATATCTAATTCTGGCTTAATTACATTGTTACTGAATTGAATCCACAAATCATGAAATTTATAAAATTCTTCATTCTTATTTGGGTCTGACAAAAACAAAGGCCTGTTAGGATAACAATCATTATAATTCTGAGTATTACAAATAATCGGTATTAAATCATTGAATTTTATTTGTGTCTCTTGATTTGACAGTATTAAAAAAAATGGCCTTGAAAAATCATTAATGTCTTTAAATACTAAATAAAATAAAGTTGGACTTTCTAAGCTTAACGAATTGATGAAAAAGCCACTACCCGAAGACATTATTGTATCAATCTTTTGCGTTACAGTATTGTAAAGGTATGCTTCTCCTGAATAATCACTTTCAATTGTAAGTACTGCTGATTCAGATTTACACCCAAATATGGTTATGAATCCCAAAATGTAAAAAATGTTTCTCATGTTTAATCAATTTAATTGCTTGGTATGGTCTCTGTATATGTGCCCTAACTTGGATATAGAGACCGTAATGACTTTATTATTTCGATTATGGTTTCTATACCACATATATAATCAGTTATTTTAATCGTTTAAAAACGTTTTCTTAATCGTGTAAAAAACGTTTACTTAATCGTTTAAATACGTTTACTTAATCCTTTAAAGCTACTAAAAACCATATGACCTAAATTTTACCGACCTGCTTGCGAATATTGTAATCATAATAGTCTTTTTTACATAACCAAATATAAACAGAATCATTTTATATATCTAAATTATCGATAGGGCTTTTTATATTTTCAAGCTTTTTCATAACAACATGAGAATATATTTCTGTCGTTTTTAAAGAGTGATGTCCCATTAGTTCCTGAATAATCTTAATATCCACCCCGTTTTCTATTAAATGCGAAGCAAACGAATGCCGTAAGCTATGTGTGGTCACTCTTCTTTGTATACCGGTTTTTCGCTTCGCTTTTTCAAATATCTTTTGTATACTTCCTACCGGGTATCGCTCACCTGTCCAAAATTTAGTGAAAGTACTCAGGTCTAAATTATTGTAACAAAAAGAACCCCATTAAAAAACTTCATTTTCTTGAGGTTTAGCATCGTAGTGCCTAAAGTGTAGTATTTTCGGACCAAAACATACATTATCAGTAAAACCAACGGCTAAAAGCTGGTGTAAAAGTAAAAACAAACGTAGTGTCGCGTATTCAAAAGCTATAAAATAACGCAAAAAACCTATTAAAATACCTGGCAGGTATTAAAGCTGGGTTGTAGTTCAACCTGGAATAATCGCTGGGCTCCCGTCTTTCGGGACAGGCATTGCAGACTGCTCATATTCCTATTTATTGGGTGTAGGTTTTATTCGGTTATTCTATTTTTCAAGTCCATTCGTTCGTGTAAAATCCTCGTTATTTCAATCGGTCTATTCAAGGATTTCCGATAAAATATTATATGTCGATTTGTCTTAAGTTCGAAAAGGTCGAATGTTATTCCAGTATAATTTTTACCTAAATCTGGATTATCGGCAATATCTTGGAAACTTTTAAGAAGCATTTCATAATATCGGTTTGCTTGCAATTCAGACCATTTATCGAATGTATAGTCCCAAATTCGGCTCAAGTCCTCAACTGCTTTGTTTGTCAGTTTATACTCAGCCATTTATTTTCTTTTTGGCTCTTAATTCTTGAAGGTGTTTTTCTGGGTCAAAGTCGTGAGCAATTCCACTATCAATTCCCTCTTGAATTGCATTTCTTAAAGCAATCACCTTACTTTCTTCATTTTCTAAAAGTCGAAGTCCTGCTCGAATCACTTCACTAACATTTTTGTATCGACCAGTTGATACTTGAGTTTGAACAAATTGGTCGAAATAATTACCGAGTGAAACGGATGTATTTTTCATTTCTTTAGTTTTTTCAAATTTACCAATTATTGGTAAAATGTCAAATTTTACTTCCATTGACAAATCACATATAATCCCAGTATTGAATGCTAAAACTTAAAATTGAAGCTAATAGTCGGCATCTAAAAGCCCATAATTAATGTAATTAAAGCAGAAATTGCTACCCCAATCCCAATAATAATTATAGCGCTAGTTTCACCGATTCGGCCAACGAAGTTGTAGGTCTACCAATTAGCTTAGAAAGCTCCCCGGATTTGTTGAACAAGTCGCCTTTTGAAGCACTAACATCCCAGTTTGCAATTGCACTGGCGAATGGTGTTGGGATATTAAAACTTTCCAAGATTTTGGCGTATTCTTCCTCCTGCAAATTCCGATATGGTAAATCTTTACCGCTTTGTTTCGATATCTCTGCTGCCAAATCACTAAGGGTATAAGCAGTATCTCCGGCTAACTCAAATACTTTCCCTTTGTAATTTTCACCTGTTAAACCCGGATTATGTATTAGAACTTCGTCATGAACATTGAAAGTGCAATCTTACTAGGTTTTCATCGTTCTGGTGAGTTGAAGTGATGCAACGAAGTGTCTTGTTTTAAAGTAATTTCAATGTGTAATAGAATTACTAATGCATATTGCGGGTTTAATACCTACAGCTTACTTATGTTTAAAACGGTATTACCTCTATCTCCCTGCTGTTATCATCCAATACAGTCACCTTTACGTCATATCTTTTTTCGGGGAGTAAGGAAGCAATCTTCTCGGGCCATTCCACAAAGCAGTAGCTATCGGAGTAAAAATAATCCTCATAGCCTAAATCAAAGGCTTCTTCTTCTTCCTTTAAACGGTAAAAATCGAAATGGTAGATAGAATCATCGGACTGGGTATTGTACTCGTTAACGATGGCAAAGGAAGGACTGTTGACCACATCCACCACTTTTAACTTTTCGCATAGTGCCTGGATAAAAGTAGTTTTACCCGCCCCCATGGAACCATAAAAACAAAAAACGGCCGGCTCCGGGTAGGCTTTTAAAAAGGCCTCTGCTACCTGGTTTATCTTATTAATTGAAGGAATTAAAAATTTATTCATCGGTAATTCATTTAAATCATGACTCCAAATAAAATAATTCATTGCTCGTCATGGTCGCACATTTTCTCCTTTTGCACGGGTTATTCTTTCGGGGTTAACACTACATACGGAATCAGCATTTCCTCCATGGATATTCCCCCATGCTGGAAGGTATCTTTATAGTAACTCACATAATGGTTATAATTGTTGGGATAGGCTAAAAAATCTTCGTTGGTTGCAAATATATAACTTGTTGACACATTAACCTTGGGCAAAAGTATTTCTTCGGGCTTAACCACCTCAAAAACTTCCTTTGCCTTATAATTAAGATTTCTCCCTTGTTTGTAGCGCAGGTTCGTGGTTGTGTTTCGGTCGCCCACCACTTTAATTGCATTTTTAACACGAATGGTGCCATGGTCGGTGGTGATGATCACCTTAACGTTTTCATGCTCTAGCTTGTCGAGCAACTCTTTCATTACCGAATGCAGAAACCACGACTTACTAAGCGACCGATAGGCCGATTCGTCGTAAGCCAATTCCTTGATCATCTTACTCTCGGTACGGGCATGCGACAACATATCCACGAAATTAAACACAACCACGGATAAGTCGTCCTTTAATAAATCGGAATAATTATCGATGAGCTGCTTACCTGAATCTATGTTGTGTACCTTTTGATAGGAATAATTGATCTTTTTGCGGAAGCGTTCAAAGAAAGTACCAATCAGCTGTTCCTCGAATTGGTTTTTACTGCCCTCCTCGTGCTCGTCGAGCCAATACTGCGGATACATTGTTTTAATTTGTGCTGGCATTAATCCCGAGAACAAACTGTTACGGGCATATTGGGTGGCTGTTGGCAGAATACTACTGTATATTTCCTCCTTTTCCGAACGGAACGTTTTCAGCACCTCCTGCTTGAGCATAAGCCATTGGTCGAACCTAAAATTATCGATCACCAACATCATTACTTTATTACCCTCTTCCAGCAGTGGTAGGGTAATTTCTTTCATAAAGTGGTGCGACATCAACGGGGATTCACCGTCGGCATCACTTATCCAATCGACATAGTTCCGTTTCACAAACTTAGTGAAAGCATGGTTGGCTTCCGTCTTTTGCATTTTCAGTACCTCATCCATCTCGCCTTTGGTTTCCTCCAGCTCAATTTCCCAGTACACCAGCTGTTTGTACACCTCAGCCCAGTCATCAAAACTATAGGAATCGTTTATCTTCAGCCCTATCTTTCCAAACTCTGTTTGATAGCTGCTGGTTGTTTTTTCAGCCACCAACCGTCGCTGGTCGACATGTTTTTTTATAGTCAGCAATATTTGCGTGGGGTTGACCGGCTTTATCAGGTAATCGGAGATCTTACTGCCGATGGCCTGGTCCATGATGTCCTCCTCCTCGCTTTTGGTAATCATCACAATGGGCACTTCCGGCATCATGTTCTTTAATTTGCCAAGTACCTCCAGGCCGCTTAGTCCCGGCATGTTCTCATCCAGAAAAATCAAATCGAAATGCTCCTCCTCTACCCAAACCAACGCATCCTGACCATTAGTGGCTGTTTTAACGGCAAAACCTTTCTCTTGCAAATATAGTATATGGGCCTTTAATAAATCTATCTCATCATCAACCCATAAAATATTTACTTTTCTTGCATCCACCATTGTTATTATTTTAGTATTTCGATTTATAAAACTGCTGATATAATTCAAAGGATTCTTCGTTGCTCAACCTTGAGAAATTATTATCGCTAATAGCCCACAAATAATGTTTGGCACGAGATATCTCCCGCATTAAAAAGCTATTCAATTTCACTTTATTTAAATAAGCTTTTGCTTCATCGGCATTTGCAAACCCTTTGATCACCATGAAATAGTAATCCGTTCCCATTGCATTGTGTTCCACCTCATATTTCGTTCCATAATTACTTTTGGTATAATTTTTAAACACGGTTCCGATGCGCTCTGTATTAATATGTCCTTTTTTAAACAATATTAGGGCACGATGTGCTCCTTCCTCATATTTAAACGGCGAGCCTGGCTTTTCAATGATCGGTTCTGTTTCGGATGCAACTTCAGTTACCGGTTCGGCCAGCTCCGAAAGCTCCTGGGTCACTGACTTTTCTTTAGCAACCGTTGATGGTGTCTGGCTTGCAGCCATCTCCTTTTGATTTGCGGCTTTGGGTGCTTGCTTTTTTTCTAAAACTATGGTTTCGGGTTTCGCTTCTGAAATCAAAGGTGCTGCCTTTTTTGTTTCTTCACTTTCTTTTGCCGCCCCTGGCTGCTGCGTTACTTGCGCCTTCCGTTCCGGCAACAATTGCTCTTCTTGAATCCTTTTTTCTTCCTGTTTTTTCAACTTTTCAGCTTCCAACGCATCTCTTGCTGCCTGCCTGCGTTCTTCCTCCAGGTTTTTAAAAGCTTCGGCCGATAAGTAATTCTCGGCAAAAAAGTCATCGTAACCGTCCACATCACCCGATGAAAGCAGGTATTCCTGATTTTTACCGTGAATAACATATAACTTTTGGTACTCTAAATCATCCACTTCAAATATTTCGGAACGTTCGCGTAACGAATAGAAATAATCGAGCGCTTCCAGGCGGTTATTAAATCCCGACACCGAAAAAACAGGGGTTCCATCGGGCAGTTGGGTTTTCCCCATTTCATAATCGTTGAGCAAGAATTTGGAGAAGTTATAATCGGCAATATTAAATTTAAGCCGGTTGATATCGGCTTCCGGATTCACCAGCAATATCAAACTATGTTGCGACTTATGATCGATGGTATAGGAAGTGGCAACTTGCTCCCGAACTTGCGTGTTGCCCAAATCCTGTTGTTCCCTGGTAAATTCCTCGGTCCTTTTGGCCATTAGATTCGTAGTTACAGCCCCCTGAACCGGCATCCTTCCCTCATGATATAAGGCCAGCATTTCAACGGCCAACGGAGCAACTTCGCTGCTGGCATAAACCTCTTTAATCTCCTCTAATTCATTTACAAAACGATCTTCAATGCCCATTTTTGCGTAAGAAAGAGCCGCCAGTAACTTAAACTTTGGAATCAAAACATTTTCTTCATCTATATGATGCGCTTCCCTAACATTTGTCACCGGAACTTCAAATTCGTTGAACAGATAGCTGGTATATGTTTGTTGATAAAGCGCTTCCATTTTTCTGTTTCTGGCATGCTTCTTCTCAAAGTATTCAGGATCGTTCAAGTATGCCGTAAATTCCCCATCAGGAAACTTATCCATCAATATATCTTTGATCCCGGCCATTTTTTGGCTGTCGCCTTGTTTCTCGAAACACAGGTACAAATTCATGTACACATCCTCGATAAAATCGCCGTCCGGATACCTTTTGGCGTACTCGGCAAAAGCATCTATGGCATATGGTATGTTTTCAAGTTCATCCTTATAAATCAGCCCCTGGTTCAGCAATCCGCTCTGAATTCTTTTATTTGAAGCCAGCCACAATTCCGGCGTGGATGGTATATCCTTTAGGTACGAATCTCTTACCATAGGATTATTTTCCTTTTCTTTGGCCATCACAGCCAGCACGGCTTCGTTACCTCCAACCGAATCTTTCGGTACACCTTCCGGTTCTCCAAACATATCTTCAGGGTCTCCCATATCCATAGGTTCTTCAACTACGGCTTGCTTGTTGCTTCTGCGCCAATTATCCTCCAGCTTTCTCCGGCCCCAAAGCTTTTCGAACTCTAATTTACCCATACCCATCGAGGTTTGGTTGTAGAAATACCATTTACCGCCTTGCGATTGTGTACCGGTATAAGACTGACTCATCATTGGATCGTAGAACACATCTCCGTTTGTGCCCTTCTCCTGCTGCTTTTTCAGCGCCTCTTGTCTCTTTTTCACGTCCTCGATAATTCCATCAATTAAGGCCAAACGTTGTTGTTCCGGCATGGCGGCCACTTTTAAGAGACTATCTTCGCGTTCAACCATATTGATATTGGCTACCAGGTCAGTTAAGCTTTCGTGCCTGGCCTCAATAACTTGGAGCCCGGGAAAATTTTCGTTCAGATTAACGATGGCCGTATCCAAATAGTAGTAAGCAGGTTTATATTCAGGCCTATCGTAGTAAATCTCCGATAATTCAAAGAAAGACATCCCTTTTTGGTGGTTATTGTCGATACTTTTTTCAATGGAAAGCAAGAAATTTTCCATAGCAAGTTCTTCATGCGCCTCTGCTTTGTAGGCCATGGCCAAAGCATAATAAATCTGGTCTTCGTAATCGGAATTACGTTTATCCCTTAAAAGTCGTTTAATTTCTTTTTTAACCGCTTCCAGTCCGCCTTCTTCGAATAACATACCGGCACGGTTTACTTTGGCGTTAAAGGCCATTTCGTATGGCGGGTTAGATTTGATAACCGCTTCGTATGCCTGGCTAGCCTGGGTATATTGTTTTTGTTTTTGATACAACTGGGCCAAAATAAAATTGAACCTTCTTCGGTAATATTTCGACCCGGCTCCGTTGACCGCTTCCTTCATAAAAGGAATAGCTTCGGCATACCTGCCTTGCCGCATATAAAAATCGGCGTAAGTTGCTGCGTACAGGCCAAAAAGTCCGGCAGGAGCTTTCCCTTCCATGTCATAGTTTTCGAGCTGTATTTTAGCCTGGGCAAAATCGCCTAATTCGATGGCCGCTCGTGCGTTCCAAATTTCGGCCTCGTACCATTCCGGGCCTTCCTGAAACTCCCTAAATATATAAGCAAAACTTTGCTGGGCCACATAATATTCGCGTTTATAAAAATGTGATTTGCCAATTAAAAGGTAAGCATTGTCTACCCATTTGTTAAACTCATTCTGGCTTAGGAACTTTTTATATTTTATGGATTGATCATCGCGCCTGTTTTCAGGTTTTTTACGAATGGAATGAACTTTTATCAACTTAGCGCCCTTTTCAATTGCCCTATCCATTTGGCTACCGGCAACCGATTCGGCGCCCGGTTTAGATTCGGGAAAAACCGCCAGCATTTGTGTATAATCATCCACATTACTTGCCTCGATAGCTTTTACCCCTTCCTTAAAGCTCTCTCTTCCGTTAAAATACACGTTGTAATGTGCCGTCAAGTTATGATAGCCTCTACTTAAACTAGTGTTTTTTTTAGTTGAGCACCCCCATAAAAAAGTTATCAGTAGCAGGAAATATATTATTTTTAACCTCATTTATCCTAATTAATTATCAATGGTCAAATTTTAACAGGTCGTTATCCAAATAAACTATTGAAATCACCCATGTTACGGGCAAATATCCATCACAATTAAAACTGCCTTTACTCAAAAATATTATATCTAAATTTTAAATAACCATCTTTGCAAAAACAATTTTATATATTGTGGCCTATTTTTTTGCGTTTCCAAGTTTTAACCAAGAATGATAGTTCCTAATTGTAAAGAACAAATATATTTGAATTATCACAAAAAGTTAGCTATTAATGAAAATTCATGTAGTTGAAGACGACCGGGTTTTTAATAAATTAATTGAACACTCTTTATCGCTGAATCCGGATTTCGAGATCGGTACCTTTTTTGATGGTGAATCTTTTTTTAAACATCTACCCGACAACCCCGATGTGGTTACGCTAGATCTGGGCCTGCCAGACTTTACCGGAAACGAGATTCTTAAGAAAATAAAAAAATACAACCCTGATATTGAAGTAATTGTCATCTCAGGCCAGGACAGCATAACAACGGCCGTCAGTTTACTAAAGGAAGGTGCATACGACTATATTACCAAAGACGAAAACATTAAAGACCGCCTGCTAAACAGTGTCAACAACATACGCAACAAAAAACAACTTCTGGAGGAAATTTCGCAATTAAAAAGTGAGATAGCCCATAAATATAATTTTGGCAATGCAATTATCGGTGACAGTCCGGCTATGAAAGAGGTATTCGCCTTACTTGAAAAAGCCGTAAAAGTACCGAATATCAATGTATCGGTATACGGGGACACGGGAACCGGGAAGGAGCTCATCGCCAAAACCATTCATTACAACTCCATACGCAAAGCCAAACCTTTTATTGCAGTAAATATGGGAGCCATCCCCCGCGACCTGATAGAAAGTGAACTTTTCGGACACGAAAAAGGGGCGTTTACGGGAGCCATCCTTACCAAAAAAGGAAAATTTGAGGAGGCAGAAGGCGGCACGATTTTTTTAGATGAGATTGGCGAAATGGACATCAACCTTCAGGTGAAACTGCTGAGAGTATTGCAGGAAAGGGAGATTACCCGCGTAGGTGGAAATGAAGTCATTAAGGTAAACACCCGCATTATTACCGCTACCAACAAGGATTTAATGGAAGAAGTTAAACTGGGTAATTTTAGGGAAGATTTATATTACCGTTTACTTGGATTGCCAATTCATCTCCCTCCGCTCAAAAACAGACAAAATGATATCATTACCTTGAGTCAGTTTTTCTTAAACAGTTTTTGCGACGACAACAAGCTGGAGCCTATGGCCTTTACTTCAAGGGCTAAAAAGAAACTGCTTGGCTATGCTTTCCCGGGAAATGTGCGCGAATTGAAGGCCATTATAGAACTTAGTGCTGTTATGGCCAGCAGCCAGCAAATTGACGAAGAAAATATCCTGTTTAACTCCAGCAATACAGAGCTGGATATTCTTGCAGAAGAAATGAGCTTAAAGGAATATACCGAAAGAATCATCAGGCACTATCTTCGCCAATACGACAATAACGTACTTAAGGTGGCCAAAAAGCTGGACATTGGCAAGTCTACCATTTATAATATGATAAAACGGGAAAAAGAGAGCGAGACGAAATAAAAAAAGCCACCAGCTTACCGCCAGCAGCTATTAGGTTACAAACCGTTATGCGTTCCGTCACACAAGGGCTTATTGCCCGTTCTCTTGCAACCGCATAAAAAATGCGCACCCGATCTTTCAGGCACATACTCTACCGGAGTGAATTCGCTTCCTTGATGCGACCCATCGCAAAATGGCTGATTGGCACTTTGGCCGCAAGCACACCAAAATACCGATACGCCTTCAGATAAATCAGCTTCGAATGGGCTTTTTTGAGCAATTTTGGGTTCCATAACAGTGGTTTTTACATTGATAAATCGTGTAGATTATCAAGTTACAATAAGTATGGCACAAAATCAAAAAGTGCCCATCAAACCTCAATTTACAATTTTAAGGCGTCCATCAGTTCTCCCACAGTTTCCAACTCAACAAATTGATGAATCTCCGTGTCATGCTCAGCATGTTCATGTTCCCAAGTGGTGTGAAACGGCACATGAACGGCCGAGCCCCCCAAATTCAGCACTGGAATAACATCCGATTTCAGGGAATTTCCCACCATCAAGAATTCTTCTGGCGCAATATCCAGGTGCGCCAACAGCTTTTTATAATTGGCTTCCTTTTTATCGCTCATTACCTCAATGTGATGAAAATGTTTTTCGAGATTAGATCGTCTTAGTTTTCGTTCCTGATCCAGAAGATCGCCTTTTGTGGCCACAATTAGCTTATATCCTTTTTCAGTCAGACTTATTAGTACCTGTTCTATTCCATCGATCAGAACAACCGGCTTGTTCAACAATTCTTTTCCCAGTTCAACAATGCGCATAATTGTTTCAACAGGTACTTTTCCGTCACTAAGTGTATCGGCCGTTTCAATTAATGATAAGATAAAACCTTTAATTCCATATCCGTAATTTTTCAGATTCTTCAATTCCGTTTTATACAACTCTTTTATCACCCCTTCTTCATCACAGAAATCTCGTAAAAGAATAGCAAAAACATGTTCCGTCTCCCTGAAATAAGTTTCGTTAACCCAAAGGGTATCATCCGCATCAAAACCTATGTATTTAAATTTTTTATCCATAACATTAGATCATTGGTAAAGGGGTAATAATCAGCGTTTGATCCTGAAATTATCAAAATCTACTGTTTTTTTATATTTTGGAAAATCCACGTCATGAAACCAAATTAAAATTATTTTTTTCGGGACAGTCAAGTCCCGTAACAACAAAAGCCGACATCAAATATCGGCTTTTATCAAAACAAATGTAATCATTTACTATTCGTTAATGGCCAACACCTCCTTGACTTCGGGAACAGCTTTTTTCACCACCTGCTCAATACCGTTTTTCATAGTTTGATAACTCATCGGACAGCCTACACAAGCTCCCATCAATTTCACTTTCACAACTAAATCGTCCGATACTTCCAGCAATGAAATATCCCCTCCATCGGCCTTTAAGTAAGGTCTTATTTCTTCCAGGGCTTCTTCAATTATTTTAAAGTGATTGTTATTTTTCATGATCAACGGGTTTTTATTTCAACAATTTTTGTAGGAGGCAAATTGCTGTTTCTTTGCTTCATTGCATCCACAACTTTATGGGCTACTTCGGCAAACGCTGCACCTGTCACAGTATCTTCGTTCAAGGCTGCCGGTTCGCCTTCATCACCACCTTCGCGTATGCTCTGTACAATTGGGATTTGTCCCAACAAAGGCACTTCAAGTTCATCAGCCAATTTCTTCCCCCCCTCTTTACCAAATATATAGTATTTATTGTCGGGTAGCTCGGCTGGCGTAAACCAAGCCATGTTCTCCACCAAACCCAATATTGACACGTTTATGTTTTTACTCTTGAACATGCTTACTCCCTTAATGGCATCGGCCAAAGCCACATCCTGCGGAGTTGTAACGATTACCGCTCCGTTAATGGATAGTGTTTGAACCATGGTCAGGTGTATATCGCTGGTACCCGGAGGCAAATCGATCAGCAAATAATCCAATGCCCCCCAGCTTCCTTCCGTAATTAACTGCTTAATGGCGTTGGTAGCCATAGCCCCTCTCCAAATGGTAGCGTCTTTAGGATCTACGAAGTACCCGATGGAAAGCATCTTAACCCCATATTTCTCAACCGGGATAATTCGGTCCCTACCGTCTACTTTATCCAGCAGCGGACGGGCATCTTCCGTATGAAACATTTTGGGAATCGATGGCCCGAAAATATCTGCATCCAACAAGCCCACCGAATAACCGGCCTTAGCCAGAGCAACTGCCAGGTTAGAGGTTACCGTAGATTTTCCTACTCCCCCTTTTCCGGAAGCAATAGCGATTATATTTTTAACATCGGCCAATAACTTTACCGGCTCTGCCTTGGGTTTTGGCTTTATTTTTACGTAGATATTGCCCCTAATTTCGGCATCCTCGCCAACGTAGGTCTCGATGGCCTGAACACAAGCCTTCTTCAGCGAAGGTATCATCGGGTCGTTGGGCCTGTCAAAAAGCAAACTGAAGCTAATTTTTTTGCCGTCAATTTTAATGTCGTCTTCTACCATTTCCAACGAAACAATATCCTTTCCCTTTCCGGGATGACGAACGTGTTTAAGCGCATCTATTACGAGCTGAGGATAGAAACTCATCTGATATAATAATTTTAGTATAAATGATAAGGAATATTGCGTTTCGAAAATTAAAAAATCTAATTCATATATTTTACGCTATCCTTATTTAATTTGATTAAAAATAAAGACAAATATACAACACAAACTGTTAATATGCGCATATGCCCACAAAATATTAGCAGGAAATAGCCCATGGTGAGTAGAGAGAGATGAGCAACGTGTACAATACCAAACCACAAGTAACACATTTTCAATACACTGACCATAGTGACCAATTGCAGGACCTAAGATCCCAGATAAAAGATTAGAATCAAAGATTATAGTATGAATAATTGTACATAAAAAATTCGTGAAATTCGGAAAACAGCATTATGTCAGACCTATGCAACTTCCCATCTTTCTTGCTGCCATAAAAACAATACCCGATGGTGTAGGTACTTTTTGAAAAATATAATTTAATGATTTTCAGAGCTTTTTATCTTAATTAAATTTCGTTTTTGTTCATAATTTTTTCCTTTTTGGGCAGACTTGGCCCGATAACTTGGACTTTCATTGTATTTTAAATGTTTAAATCCAAATTTATAAGAGATGTACTCTAAGGATGTCACCATTTGCGCATGTACTTCGCGCACTTTTATGGATAAAAACAAAGTAGCCGAAATTGCTGCCACTTTAAAAGGCAATGGTTATCAGGTCAAAATAACAGAGGATCTGTGCCGCTTAGTTGCCGACAATCCCGATCAGACAAAAGACGCTGCCAAAGGCACCATTATCGCCTGCCACAGAAGAGTCGTAAACAACCAAATGAACTGGCTGGGGATTGCACCAGGCCCCATTGTTGAAGCCCGAAAAACCAGTTCCAATGATGTAATAGCCTTATTTGAAATCACAAAACAAAACACAGAGGAAGCTAAAGCAGAAATGCTAAAAGAAATAGAAGCGTTGCCCGTACATGAAGGTAAAGACGCCTGGTATCCGGTAATCGACAAATCGAAATGTACCGATTGTGGCAAATGCCACGATTTCTGCCTTTTTGGTGTTTATACTGTCATAAACAAACAGGTGAAGGTAACAAAGCCACACAACTGCAAAAACAATTGCCCGGCTTGCGCCCGTATGTGCCCGAGCCAGGCCATCATTTTCCCCAAGTACGAGAAATCCCCAATCAATGGCGGCACAGAAATAGAAGAAGTATTTTCGGAAGAAGATAAAGCAGCTATGTATCAAAAGCGCCTGCAATATCGCTTGCAGCAAAACCGGAATCGTTTTTCGATGCTTAAAAAAGACAATCAATAATGACACTTAGAGAATATACAGCCAATTTTAAAACAATGTTGCGGGTGCCTCTGGAAGTTTCACCACGCCTTGTATGGAAAATCCTGTACAACTTCGCCTGGCGCAACCTGAAGAACATGCGACAGTTTGAGAAACGACAGGCCAAGGGCGAACCTTTCTTCCCTGCATTCGTG
The DNA here is from genome assembly GCF_052400645.1 of Saccharicrinis sp. GN24d3. Lineage (NCBI taxonomy): Bacteria > Pseudomonadati > Bacteroidota > Bacteroidia > Marinilabiliales > Marinilabiliaceae > Saccharicrinis > Saccharicrinis sp. GN24d3. Next base: position 26,856 of record NZ_JBQTGI010000032.1, on the reverse strand, counting down.
ATGATCTCAGTAACGGAGAGCTGCAATCTGGCATGCAGTGGCTGCTGGGTGTCGGTAGGAGGTAAAAAATCTCTCAGTAAGGCACAGTTGGACGGCATCATTACAGAAAGCAAGAAAAAAGGTTCTTTCTTTTTTGGCATTTTAGGTGGCGAGCCCTTGTTGTACAAGGGCCTTTTTGACATCATGGAAAAACATTCCGACTGTTATTTTCAGCTGTTTACCAATGGTATGCTCATAACAGATGAAGTGGCTATGCGAATGAAAAAACTGGGCAACATCACCCCGCTTATCAGCATTGAAGGACTGAAAGAGGAAAGCGAAAAACGCCGTGGAGGCGACGAGGTATATAACAAAACACTTAATGGAGTCAGAGCCTGTAAAAAGGCGAAGTTGATGTTTGGTGCGGCAGCTAGTATATGCAAGGGCAATTACAATGATTTGGTAAACCGTGAGTACATTGAACTGCTGGCTAAAGAAGGGGTTCATTATCTCTGGTATTACATCTACCGTCCCGTGGGTGCCAATCCTGACCCGGACAATGCACTAAGCGAAGATCAGATTCTGGAGTTACGCAAATTCATTGTGAAACAACGCCTGGATGCACCCCTTTTCCTCATCGACACCTATTGGGATGCCAAAGGGAATGCGCTCTGCCCGGCAGCAACCGGCATGAGTCACCATATTTCACCTGGTGGCGCTGTTGAATTCTGCCCGCCGTTGCAGATGGCCACTGATTACATCAACGAAGATGGCAGCAACCTGCAGGAATTATTTGAAGAATCAAAGTTCCTCGCTGATTTAAGAACCATGACTGCAGATGGTTCCAGGGGATGTATCCTCCTGGAAAACCCAAACAAGCTTGCCGAATTTTCTGAGCAATACCATGCCCAGGATTCATCTTCACGGCAAACAGTGCTGCAGGAATATCGAAACATGACACCGGTGGCCGGACACGATCAGAATGGCAGGGAAATACCGGAGGAGAATGTATTTTATAAAATCATGAAGAAGAAATACTTCTTCGGATTTGGCGCTTACGGTTAAAGAGCTTGATAGTATGGAAAAAACACAATTTAAATACGAGGTTCCGGGGACGAAGGAAGAACGCCTGATGTTACGAAATAACATCAGGTCTTTCATCAAAGAGCAAACCATCACCCCTCCTGTTTCGATGGATCTGCTTTCAGACATGGCCATGCAGCTGATTAATAAGCGAGCGCTGGATACAACCATTAAAGGCTGGTTGATGGTGGAACTTAACAATGCGGTGTGGTTTGATACTGTGGCCTCAATTCCGCACCATAAACGTATTCTGTTGCTACCTAAATGCCTGAGCAATTCATCATCCTGTAAAGCGGACATTGACGAGCTGGGTTTGTTATGCAATATGTGCAACCATTGCAACATACCTGATTTGCAAACCCGTGCCGAAGAATTGGGTATGATGAGCCTGGTGGCGGAGGGATTTACATCAGTAGTCGGCCTGGTGGAAGGTGGTGTGGTGGATGCGGTGATTGGCGTAAGTTGCCTTGATTCGCTGGAGAAAGCCTTTCCTCTATTGATTAACAATGCCGTGCCCGGACTAGCCATTCCGCTCAATGAAGACGGATGCAAGGATACGACAGTGGATGAAAACTATGTGTACCGGATCATGGGAATGAAATCGGAACAAACCGCCAACCTGCTGAACTACGACCTGCTGAAATCGACCATCAAAAATTGGTTTCAGCCCGAAAACCTAAGCAAAGTGCTCTCACCACTTGATGACCAAACATCCACCATAGCCAGACAATGGATGGGTGGTGACGGTAAACGCTGGCGTCCCTATTTATTAGCCGCCACCTACATGGCTATAAGCGGAAAGAACGAAATACCTGAAAAAGTGCAGCGCGCAGCCATTGCCATTGAGTGTTTTCATAAAGCATCACTGGTGCACGACGACATACAAGATGATGACTTAACACGCTATGGCAAGGAAACAGTCAATGCCAAGTATGGTGTACCGATCGCCATTAATGTGGGCGACATGTACCTGGGTGAAGGCTACCGACTGCTAGCCCAATGTGATCACATGAGATTAATAAAAGTGGCCTCCGATGCACACATTGCCTTGTGCAAAGGGCAGGGAATGGAACTCGAATGGAGCGAAAGCCCACAAGCATTGCACATGGATTATGTGTTGGATATCTTTAAACACAAGACGGTTCCTGCTTTTGAGGTTTCTTTATTGATAGGGTCACTATGTGCAAATGACCAAGAAGGAACCCGTCAAATTCTTAGCAAATATTCCAATGCCCTTGGTATTGCCTATCAGCTGAAAGATGACATTGAGGATTTTGAAACAGACAATCCGCTCAGCATAAGGCCATCAGCTGTACTGGCGGCAATCTGTGAGGCAAATACGGATGAATTATTTGTGCATTCGCTTTTGCACACTGAAGACCTTAAGGGATTCTTACAGTCGGAGGATCATGCCGGCATACTGGAAGGTGCACTTGTGCGGGTTCAGGATATGGTGGACAGCTACCACAAAGAAGCCCTGGACTTAATAAATCAAATCACAAATACAGAATTAAAACGCCTGTTATTCAGAGTAACCGGCCGGATATTAAAATAATATGCAATCCATTTCCGCAAACATACTGGACACACTGATAGTGGCGAAGGATCAACTCGGTGAAGAAGCCAAGGGGTACTTATCTACTTTTGTGCAATCCCAAATGCTGGAAGATCAATCGTTCATGAATAAAAATGGTGAGTCGGATTTGTATTATACCTCATTTGGCTGGATGATGAGCATGGTGTTGGGTATTCACCTCGATCACGATAAGATGAACGAATACCTCGCGGGCCGAAATGAAGACGAACTGGATTTAATTCATTATGCGGCCTACAAACGCTGCCGCTTAATCCATTCCCTGCGTAAAAACGGACGCGTTCTTACCTGGCTTAATTCATTGGGCAAACAATCTGTTAAAGCACTGGAAGAATTTAAGCATGTGCCACATGAGGATGCCCGAACACCATATACTCAATTTATCTGGTTATCCTTACTCGAAGATACCGGCAATAAGCTTGCTGACAAAACAAAAACAGAAGCCTGCCTTGAAAGATATCGTCATAAGGATGGCGGATACATGAATGTGGAAGGTGGCTCAACAGCCACCACCAATGCCACCACTGCGGCTTTATCGGTGCTGGGGCAGCTAAATGGCACTTCGCAGGATGACGCAATCCGGTTTCTGAAATCGATGCAGGAAGCCACGGGTGGATTTAAGGCAGTGCCATCCTCACCAGTTCCGGATTTGCTTTCAACGGCCACTGCATTATTTGCCTTGAAGTGCTACGAGGAAAAACCTAAATACGAGGCATTAGAATTTATTGAAGCCCATTGGAGCCAATCCGGTGGCTTCGTAGCCACTTTACTGGATCACAAAAGCGATGTGGAATACTGTTTTTATGGCTTGCTGGCCATAGGATCTGCATTATCAAAAAATTAAAACAAAAAGATGCAGGAAGAAAAGCTAAATATGATGATCGAATACGTTTCCGGAGAGTTGCTCAAAAAACGACCGGAAGATGGCAGTCTGTGGACCGGCTACCTGTCGTCGAGCGCTATTTCAACTTCTGTCGCTGTATTTGCCTTGCACATATCTGGTACTGAACGCCACCAGTCTCTTATTAAAAACGGTGTGGACTGGTTAAAAAAGACCATGCTTGATGACGGCTCATGGGGCGACAGTCCTGAAAGCCCATCGAACATGACTGCCACCCTGCTGACCTTTGCCACCCTGAGTGCGGTAGGTCAAACACCGGAAAAAACCAAAGCCTTCCTAAAGAATAAGTTCAATGGCATAAGTGATCAGGACATTATCACCGGGGTATTAAACTATTACGGAAAAGACCTAACATTCTCAGCACCTATTCTGGTGATGTGCGCGTTGGCCGGTGTGATCTCATCTTGGAAAAACATTCCGCAACTGCCTTTTGAATTGTCAGTTCTACCGCAGAAATTATTCAGGTTCCTGCGCTTGCCAGTAGTGAGTTACGCCATACCGGCTTTAATAGCGGTTGGTATTCTGCGCTATAAAAAAGGAAGTAGGAATCTGTTAAGGGAAAGGTTTATTTCTGGCGCCTTAAAAGTATTACTTAAACTCCAGCCGAAGCATGGCGGCTTTCTTGAGGCAGCACCGCTAACAGGTTTTGTGGCCATGTGTATGTGTGGTGCCGGCTATGGCGATCATGAGGCGGTAAGAAAAGGCATCGGCTTTCTGACCGACACCGTCCGTAAAGACGGCTCCTGGCCGATTGATACCAATCTGGCGGCCTGGGTTACCTCACTCAGTGTACGGGCAATTGGTGAGAACATCCCTGATCGTTTGAATCTGGCTAATAACATCAGGCAGAATGCCTTTAAATACCAACACCCCTTTACCGGTGCAAAAGAAGGCGGCTGGGGATGGACCAACCTGCCGGGTGCAGCACCGGATGCTGATGACACTTCTGGTGCGCTGGTCGCTCTTCACCAGTTAAGCAATGGTGAAATGAGCCTGGAAGTTAAAAAAGGACTGGAATGGATCCTCTCCCTACAAAATTCAGATGGCGGCATTCCGACTTTCTGTAAAGGCTGGGGTAAATTGCCTTTCGACCGGAGCAGTCCGGATATTACAGCCCATGCCCTATTAGCTTTTAGTTTGTGGCGAGTGCAGTTACCGAATGAGTTGCAAACGAAATGCGACAAAGGTGCCCGACGCATGTTGCTTTGGATGAAAAAGGAACAAAGCAATGAAGGGTGCTGGTATCCACTTTGGTTTGGTGATCAGGATGCAAAAGATGAACGCTCACCAGTATATGGCACAGCCTTATCTGTGGAATATTTGGCTGGTATCGATCATCCAATTGCCAAAGAAATAGTGGCCAAAGGTGCTGCTTACCTGTTGAAATGCCAAAATGCAGATGGTGGATGGGGAGGCGCAAAAGGTGTCAGTTCAAAAGTTACCCTGACAGCCAGAGCACTAAGTGCATTAAGTACATTGGATCAAATTGAGCAAAGCCTGCTGGATAAAGCCTTTGACTTTCTGTATTTAAAATATGAAACGAAAGAATTACTAAAGCCGGAACCAATCGGACTTTACTTTGCAAGGTTATGGTATTCGGAAGATATGTACAACATCACCTTTGCGCTAAACGCTTTAAATAATTACAAGAAAAAATTATCACGGACAAAAATAATAACTTAACAAACAAAACTTACTCAAATGAAACATGGACTAATCATATGTATGCTATTGATTGCATTTGGACTAAATGCACAAGATAATATTCAATGGCGCGGTACTGATCGGACAGGTATCTACCAGGAAAAAGGTTTATTAAAGGAGTGGCCGGCGGAAGGCCCCGAACTTAAATGGCACTTCAACGGACTTGGAGAGGGTCACTCTTCTGTGGCCATTAATGATGATAAAATTTATCTGACTGGAATGATTGAAGATACCGGTTATTTATATGTATTTGATCTTTCGGGCAAACTTCTAAACAAAGTTAAGTACGGCAAAGAATGGTCAAAGAACTATGTTGGACCGCGTGGCACAGTGACCGTTAACGAAGGTAGACTTTACATTATGAGCGGCCTTGGTGAACTTTTCTGTTACAAGCAAAAGGATCTGAGCCTGATCTGGAAAAAGAAAATTTTCGATGAATTTGAAGGTTCCAACATCACCTGGGGAATTAACGAAGCTCCACTGATTGTTGAGGATATGGTAGTCGCCACTCCAGGAGGAAAGAAAAACAACCTAATTGCGTTAAATAAAAAAACAGGAAAACTTATCTGGAGCACACCAGGTGAGGGCGACCTATCTGCCTATTGTTCACCCATGTACATAGAAGAATATGGTATCATTGTAACGATGACGGCCAATAACATCATTGGTGTGGATGCTAAAACAGGCGTGAAATTTTGGTCATATGAGCAAACCAACCGCTGGTCGGTGCACGCTAACACACCGATTTACAGTGATAATATGTTATTGTGTACCAGTGGATATGGCAAAGGTTCTGTGATGCTGAAAGTTACCGCTGGCGGCAAAGCCGTGCATAAAGTCTGGTTCTCAGAAAAGTTAGACAACCGTATGGGTGCCATGGTTAAAGTGGGCGACTATGCTTACGGTTCGGGGGACAAAAATCGCTATTGGTTCTGTGTAGACTGGCTTACCGGTAAAATCAAGTACGAAGCCAAAGGTATGGCTATGGGTAACATCATTTACAATGATGGCATGCTATATATGTACACCGATCGTGGTGAGATGATACTGGCTAAAGAAAATCCGGAAAAACTGGATGTGGTTAGTCGTTTCAACATTACCATGGGTACCGCGCAGCACTGGGCACACCCAGTGATTTACAAGGGATTGCTATATGTTCGTCATGGCGATACTTTAATGGCTTATAACCTCAAGTAAAAGTGAAAGATAATAAAATCGTCCAAATCATTACGCTGTCAACCGTATTGTTATATGCAGGCCTGATTCTTGGGTGGCACCTTATGCCATCCAGGACTGACTTCAGCATTCAGGCACCAGGTGCCGATAACCGTCCGGAAGGGCTGACGCGCTCAACAAACGATGTCAAAATCGGTGAGTTTTTCATGCGTTATGAGGTGGCTGCTTCTTCCCTCACGGGAAAATGGACCCGCTTTAGAGGCTCATCCAATACGAATATCATTAAAACACCCGAAGCCATCAATGTAGCTCCGGGTGACTATCCGGAAATATGGAGTGTGGAAACCGGGGAAGGTCATGCCTCACCTGTCATTTACAATGGGAAAGTGTATTTCCTGGATTACGATGAAAAACTAAGTTCGGATGCCTTGCGTTGTTTTGCCCTTGACACGGGAAAAGAACTCTGGCGTCGATGGTACCGGGTACCAATTAAACGCAACCACGGCTTTTCAAGGTCGATACCGGTAATCACGGACGAGTACATCATCACCATTGGCCCGGAAGGCCATGTGATGTGCTGTGATCCGGAGAATGGCGACATGCGTTGGTCTTTGGACATGCAGAAAGAATATGAAACTGAGGTGCCTTTCTGGTACACCGGGCAATGTCCGTTGGTGGATAACGATGTTCTGATCCTGGCTCCTGCCGGTAAAAAGGCTTTGATGACCGGCCTGAATTGCCATACCGGGGAAACGCTCTGGACCACGCCCAACACACCCGCACTCAAAATGTCACATTCATCTATAATGCCGATGACCCTAAATGGCGTCAAAAATTATGTGTATGTGGGCATTGGTGGTATCTGCGGGGTATCTGCCGAAGTAAACAAGGAAGGCAAGTTGCTTTGGCATACCCATAGTTGGCAACCATCAGTAGTAGCTCCCTCGCCTGTGCAAGTGGCGGACAATCGCTTTTTTATGACTGCCGGTTATGGTTCGGGCGGTGTAATGATAGAGGTTAATAAATCGGGCGGTACATGGAATACTGTAGTGCTGGACAAATACAAGCCTAATGCAGGCTTATCGAGTGAACAGCAATCTCCGATATTCTACGATGACATGTTAATCAGCGTCATGCCCAAAGACGGCGGACGACTGAGAGGCAAACTGGTTTGCTATTCACCGGATGATTTACACACGCCTTTGTGGACCTCGGCAGCGGACGAAAAATTCGGACTCGGCCCATATCTTATCATCAATAACTTCCTTTTTGCATTTAAGGATGACGGTGAGCTGTATGTATATCAGTTTGAAGGCAAGAGTATGAAACTCCTGAAGAAGCAAAGCATCATGGATGGCCGGGATGCCTGGGGGCCGATGGCTTATGCCGACGGGATGCTGATTGTAAGGGATGCACACACGGTAAAATGTCTTAAAATTATCTAGTTATGGACAAAACAATAAAGGTGACCGTTAATATTGTGATTTTCCTGATTGTAATCGGGTTTATCATTTATATGCTTCGACCGGTTAGCGATGAAAAACAAACACTGATTCAAAATCCTGCTATGCAAAATTTCGATAGCGATTATAAACAGCGTGCAAGCATTCTGGTCAAAGACAGTGTAATCGCGTTTGAGCTGCATGGAACGCGCCTTTATGTCGCAGGCCGGGAATCTATCAGCATCTATAATCTGAGAGGTGAACTGGTTTCTTCATTTAGAATTAAGCCTGAGGCCAGGGATATTGAAATCAGTCACAAAAGCCTTTTTGTTCTTTACCCGGCACACATCGAAAACTACTCGTTAACTGGAGATTCCCTAAACGCCTGGGATGCCTGCAGTGAGCTATCGGATTATACGGCATTTACACTGACAAAAGACTTTGTTTATGTAAGCGATGTGGGTCATAAGAACATCTGCAAATATACGCGGGAAGGTAATTTCGTGCAGTTCATCGAGAGCCCGGATAAGTTTATTACGCCGAGTCATTTCTTTGATATCACAAATAAAAACGACACCATTTATTGTACCAACCCGGGCAGACACCGGATTGAATCCTACACCCTAAAAGGGGACTTTATTGCCGCATTCGGACGTGCAGGCAGTGAGGCCGGCTCATTTGCCGGTTGTTGCAATCCTTCTTACATCCATTTTGACGGACAGGGACGCCTGCTTACTTCCGAAAAAGGGAATCCCCGAATAAGCCATTACAATCGGTCAGGCACCTTTAATAAGGTTTTACTGAATCACAGCCTTTTGGGCGGTGGGCACCTTCCTTACCAGCTCAAGACCTTTGATGACAAGCTGGTCACCGCTGTAAAAAATAAGATAAAAGTCTTTGAGCTAAAGAATCAATAAAGCATGAATACGAAAAAGATATCCAGACAGAAGTTTTTTCAACTCAGCGGCACCTTCCTGGCCGGAGCAAGTATTATCGCAACGAGTTCCTGGCTGTTGCTGAATAGAAATAAAGGAGACGTGCCATGTATTAACACATTGGCTGATTCGAAATGCACCAAATGTAAAGTTAAAAACTGTCCTTTGCGTAAGGGCGTGACAATCTAAGGAAGATGGAAAAAGATAACACACATAAAAGTCCGATTGAACGCCGGAAATTTGTAAAAATGCTGGGTTCCGTAGTTGCAGGCGGGTCAATTCTGGCTGCCACGGGCGTTTTTTTCAGTAAGTTAAGAACCGGAGAAGAAACCCATTACTGGCAAATTGATCCGCAAAAGTGCACCCATTGTGGCAAATGCGAAACCGACTGCGTGCTGACAGTGTCGGCCGTGAAATGTTTTCATGCCAATAAGATATGTGGCTATTGCGATTTATGCGGTGGCTACTACCGCTCCAACGTCAAGGATTTAAACACGGCAGCCGAAAACCTGATGTGCCCCACCGGTGCCATTCAGCGTAAGTTCGTCGAGGATCCGTATTTCGAATATAAGATAGACGAGGATTTATGCAATGGATGCGCCAAGTGCGTTAAGGGCTGTACTTCCTTTGGCAATGGCTCACTTTACCTGCAGATAAAACGTAATTTGTGTGTCGATTGTAACGAATGTCAAATCGCAAAGGTTTGTCCATCCATTGCCATCACAAGGGTTCCACTTGCACAAGCCTATAAATTGAAAGGATAAATGAAGCGAATTAGCACGATATTTATGAGCCTGTTACTTGTCGCCATTTCCGGCGCACAGAATCTAAACAGGTTCCCGAAACCAGATTTTGAATCGGGTTACCAATACCCGGAAAAACTTTATGCCCTGCCTAATGAGCAACTATGGCTCTTCATTGACGTTTTTTTGTTGGTGGGGCTGATGAGTTTCGTCGCCTGGGCGATCCTCAATAAACAAAAACGCAAACCTATTATATGGGTATCGGTAATTTCTGTGGCCTATTTTGGATTTTTTCGCAGCGGTTGCGTGTGCAGCATCGGCTCCATTCAGAATGTGGCCTTGGCATTTGCCGATTCCTCCTATATAATCCCGGTGTCAGTATTCCTGTTTTTCATTCTGCCCATCGCATTTGCCCTCTTATTTGGCCGTGTCTTTTGTGCAGGAGTATGCCCTTTCGGGGCTTTGCAGGAGTTGGTGAACATCCGAAACTACCGACTATCGAAATCCGTCACAGCCGTACTCGGGGTCATCCCCTGGCTGTACCTTATTTTCGCAGTTTTATATGCGGTTACTCGTACCAGCTTCATCATCTGCCTTTACGATCCCTTCATCGGCATTTTTAGATTAGGTGGCGATTTTGGTTTGATCCTGTTCGGAGCCTTACTGTTAATTGCCTCTATATTTACAGGGCGTCCTTTCTGTCGCTTCCTGTGCCCGTACGGTGCCTTACTAAGCTTATTTTCAAAGGTATCCATATGGAAGATACAGATCACGAAAAAACAATGCATCAACTGCGATTTATGCCACAATGCCTGCCCGGTTGATGCCATCAGGCCGCCATATGAAAACAAGCTGAAGGAAGACCGGATGCAGGGTGTGAAACGCCTGCTGATGTACTTCCTGGTTTTACCGCTGATCATTGGCACCTCGGCCTATGTATTGCGACAGTTTAGTCCGGGCTTAAGCAAATCGCACAAAGATCTGAAACTCTACAATATGGTAATGGAACAGGAACGCAATCCGAAGGATATGATTACGGTGGAACTGGAGGCCTTTTACATTGGTGGTGGCGACATCGAAGCACTCAAAAACAAAGTGCAAGTAGTCAAACAGGATTTTAGATTTTACGGAACCATTGCCGGCGCATTCATTGGTTTAGTGCTCGGATTAACCTTAATCAATTTGTCGATTAAACGATCCAGAAAAACCTACGAAATAGAACATAACGATTGTATGGCATGCGGAAGATGCTTCAGCTATTGTCCACAAAATACCTTCCTTAATCTTAAATATACGGGAAAATGAAACAAAAAATATATAGAAATATAGCCATTGTATCGGCCATTTTTATAATCACCCTGGCAATAATGCTGATCACCAATTATTTCACGGTGAAAAAAGTATCGCCCCTGCAAACACAGGTAGTGGAAACTTTAAAACAATTGAATGACCAGAATGCAGGTAATACAGAATTACAGGAGCAAATTCGTCAGCTCGACTTAATGGCTCGCAAAGCTTATTTTATCAGCATGGATCATCTGAAGAACGGTACATACATGCTATTGGGCATGATGGCCGTATTCATCGTCTGTGCCCGACTGTACTTTACGCATTTTAAAGATGTACCGGATAAAAAATTGGATCCGATTGATGAATGGGCCATAAAATCCCAGGCACGTAAATATGTAAATTTCGGTGCCATTGGCTTAGCGGCCATCGCATTGATCTTTATTGTAAGTAGCATGCCGTTTATGAAGGCTTCCAACCAAAAAGAGAAACAGACGCTAGTGGCACAGGCGAGCGAAGAACCGGCTTCGGAACAAACCGAGGTTCAGGAGGAAGCAGCTCCGACAGAAAGCGTTTCTGTTACAAAAACGAATGAAAGTGACGAAACAGTGAATTCCGAAGAAACACAAACTGAAGAAAAAGCGCCTGACGCACCTAAAGCTGAAGAACCTGCTATACCCGGAGAAGTAAACGAAGTGGCGGAGGCTGAGAAAAACACGGAAGCACCTGTGAAGGAGACGAAAAAAAATACAGTCACAGAGGAAGTAAAACCGGAAGAAAGCCCTGAACCGGAAAAAACAGTGCCGGTCAATAAAACGAACAGCAATGCCTTCCGAGGAAACAAATCAAACGGCATCTCACTAGCTAAAAAACTGCCAATGAAATGGGATCTGGCCAATGGCACCAACATCGCCTGGCACACCAAAATAAATGGTAAAGGCCAAAGTTCACCGGTCATTCATGGCAATAAAATTTTCATTACCTGTGGTGATGAAAAGGCCCGGGAATTATTTTGTTACGATCTGAATACTGGTAAAAATCTTTGGACCTTCAATGTTACCGGTATATCCGGTTCGCCAAACCAGGTACCTGAAACCACAGATGATACCGGCCTGGCATCAGCCAGTGTGGCTACGAACGGCAAGCAGGTTTGCGCAGTTTTTGGCACAGGTGATCTGGTATGTACCGACATGGATGGCAATAAACTGTGGGCTAAAAACCTGGGCGTGCCGGATAACCACTATGGTTATGCTTCTTCCCTGCTCATTTTCGACAATAAGCTTTTTATACAATACGACAATAACGACGTTCAGAAAGTGATGGCCCTCAACCCTGCAAGCGGCGATGTAATCTGGAGCAAAGACCGTAACGAAAGAATTACCTGGAGTTCACCGATGATTGCCGATGTAAACAACGGGCATCAGTTGGTATTGATGGGTAACCCTGGTATTACGGGTTATGATCCTGCCAGCGGTGACCAACTCTGGCGAGTTGAATGCCTGATGGGTGAAGTAGGTGCCAGTGCATGTAGCATGGACGGGGTAATCTTTGGAGCCAGCGAATATGCTAAAATGGTGGCCATAAACGGCACCGATGGATCGGTCTTGTGGGAGTCAATGGACTACCTGCCGGAAGTAGCCAGTCCGGTGGCCACCAAAACCAACCTCTTCATTGCCACAAGCTATGGCGTGGTGGCCTCCTTTGATCCGAAAACCGGAGAACTCAAAAAAGAGCATGAAACCAATGCTGAATTTTACTCTTCTCCGATTCTGGCTGAAGGAAAGATGTACATCATCAGCAACGACGGTACCATGCACATATTCAAAGCCGATGATGAATTTGCCTTGCTGGATGCGTTTGCCACAGGTGAAAACACATACGCCACGCCAGCTTTCATAGACGGGCGAATTGTGGTCAGAACCGATAATAGTATTTACTGCGTAAAGGTCAATTAACATGAGTAATTGTACATGTGAGAATAACGACAAGCTGAGTCACGATGAAGTGATGGCAAAAATGGATGCCATCATCAAACGCGTGGGCACATCCCGCAAGGTGATCATTCCTTTATTGCAAGCGATACAGGATGAATTCAACTACCTGCCCGGGGAAGCCATCGAACGCATCTATGAAAAAACAGAAATCGACCGTGCACAGCTCATCAGCGTATCTACATTTTATTCGCAATTCCGCCATATACCCTATGGCAAGCACCTGATAAAAGTGTGTGCCGGTACGGCCTGCCATGTAAAAGGTGCCAACAACGTCTATGATTCCTTCGTGCGCGAGTTAAAGATCGAGAAAGGTAGTATCACCACCGACGATCAGCTTTTTTCCATTGAAAAAGTAGCCTGTCTGGGCTGCTGCACATTGGCACCCGTGGTACAAATTGACGACAAGATATACGGACATGTGGCTCCGGGTAAGGTCGGTGAAGTTATGACAGCGTTCCTTGAAACTTCAGAAGCAAAGGATGACAAGTCGGGTAAAACTAAAGATTATAAAGTAGTCGGCGAGGTGCGTTTGGGCATGGGATCGTGCTGCCAGGCCAGCGGGTCATCAGATATTTACAAGGAACTTGTTAAGAAATCTGATGAATTGGGCATCCGGGTAGATATTAAGTCGGTGGGTTGCGTGGGCGTTTGTAATCAGGTGCCCTTGATTGATGTGGTATTGGAAGATGGGGCAGTGAAACGTTATCCCAATGTGAATGCTTCCGAAATTAAGGAGATTCTGCACCACCATTTTAAGCCGGGCAGCCTGTTTAAGCGTTTTAAGAACAGCGTGATCAACCGGGTCGACACTTACCACACCGACACTACATGGGACAACGTGGTATGGAAATCGGAAAATGAACGCACCGGATTGATTGATAGTTTCTTATCGGAACAAAAACACATTTCTACTGAGGGGTATGGTTTTCTGGCGCCACTCGATCTGGATGAATACATTCATCATCAGGGCTTTGGATCCTTGAAAAAAGTAATTTCAGAAAAAACACCCGCTCAAGTGGTTCAGGAGGTGCTCACCAGCGGTATTCGGGGACGCGGTGGTGGTGGTTTCCCTACCGGCGAGAAAATGAAGATTGTAGCTTCGGCCGACAAAACGGATAAATATTTAATTTGCAACGGTGACGAGGGCGACCCGGGAGCGTTTATGGACCGGATGATTTTAGAGTCCTACCCCTACCGCGTAATCGAGGGTATGGCCATTGAAGCTTTTGCAGTGGGAGCCACAAAGGGTATTTTTTATATCCGCGCCGAGTACCCTCTGGCGGTGCAACGGATCAAACGCGCACTAGAATTATGTAAGGAACGAAACCTGATCGGAGATAAGATTTTGGGCAGTGATTTTTCATTTGATATATCTGTTTTTGAAGGTGCCGGAGCCTTTGTGTGCGGTGAAGAAACCGCTTTAATCACATCCATTGAAGGCGACAGAGGGTTTCCGAAACAGAAACCCCCTTTCCCGGCAGTGAGTGGTTTAAATGGCATGCCTACCCTGGTCAATAATGTGGAAACATTAAGCCAGATTCCTTATGTCATTCGTAACGGGGCTGCCCATTACGCGGAAACAGGCACCGAAAACAGTAAAGGCACAAAAGTATTTGCCCTGGCCGGAAAAATAAAAAACGGCGGACTGATTGAAGTGCCCATGGGCATCAGCCTGAACCAGATTATAGAAGAAATTGGCGGTGGCGTAGAAGGCGGAGAAAAGCTGAAAGCAGTGCAGATAGGAGGACCTTCAGGCGGCTGTATTCCAGCTCATTTATGCGATATACCCGTGGATTTTGATTCTTTCAAGCAGATGGGTGCGATGATGGGTTCCGGCGGGCTTGTGGTACTGAGTGAAAGCGACTGCATGGTGGATGTGGCCCGCTACTTTTTAAGTTTTACCTGCGAGGAATCCTGTGGCAAATGCACCTTCTGCCGTGTGGGCATTCGTCGCATGCTCGACATCCTGGATCGTATTTGCAGCGGCCAGGCTAAAATGGAGGATATCGACAAGCTGGAAAATCTGGCCCACAATGTGAAGAAATCATCGCTCTGCGGTTTGGGAAAAACGGCACCGAATCCGGTATTGACCACCTTAAAGTATTTCCGCGAAGAATACGAAGAACATATTCATGGACTATGCAAAACAGGTAAGTGCAAGGACATGATGCAATATGTGATCACGGACGACTGTGTGGGATGCACCAAATGTGCGAAAGCATGTCCGGTTGATGCCATTGCCTATGCACCTTATGAAGTGCACGATATTGATCAGGAAGCATGTGTTAAATGCGGCTTGTGCGTAGATGAATGTGAATTTGACACCATTAAAAAAGTGCCGGTTAAAGAAGACGTATATGCAAATAACAATTAATGATAAAACCCTGGAGGTAAAAGCCGACGAATCGTTGCTTGAGATTGCCCGGCGGGAAGGATTCGAAATCCCATCTCTCTGCCACTCCAAAGAAGCGAAACATAAATCGTCGTGTATGGTTTGTGCGGTCAAAGATGTAACCCGGGGACAGATTATTCCATCCTGCACCAGTAAGCCGACGGAAGGGATGCTAATTGATACACAAAGTGAGGAAGTGAAGCAGGTCCGGACCATGTCTCTTGAACTCTTGTTAAGCGACCACCGGGCAGATTGTGAAGCGCCCTGCTCGATGGTTTGTCCGGCTCTATTGGATATCGAACGTATGCTTGACTACTATGACAAGGGACAGAAGAAAGAAGCCTTAGGCCTTGTTAAGCATGCCTTTGATTTACCGAAGCTGGCTTGTGAGGATTGCAAAGCTCCTTGCGAAAAAGCTTGCCGACGCGGGAACGTTGATGCACCGGTGGCGATCCGAGAGATTATCAAGGAATTGGCAAGTACACTTGATGCCACAGCCATACCTGAAATAAAAAATATGGAAATTAATAAGAAACTCTTTCAGTCGCGCTTAGGTCGTTTTTCCGACAGCGAAAAGAGACGCCTGAAGGAAACGGTTTCCACCCCCTCCAATTGCCTGCATTGCGCCTGCGCCGGTAAATCCGGCTGTCAATTAAGAACGCATGCCACTTCGCACCAAATTAAACGACCCGGCTTTGACATTGGTACCGAATTGCAGGTGATGTCTAAAATCCAGGTGAATGAAACGATGTACTTCGAACAGGCAAAATGTATTCGCTGTGGCTTATGCGTGTATAACAGTGACAACGGATTTACCTTCAAAAACAGAGGTTTTGGCATGGAGGTGCATCTGCCCGAAGAGAACAGGGAAAACATCCCAGTTGAGCTGGCAACGCTTTGCCCGACAGGAGCTATATATGTAGTGGAGAATTAAAAATGAGAATTATGAACCGTTTTATCTGTATAGGATTAATCCTGATCACCTGTATTGCCTGCGAGCGCCATTCGGAGGATTCTGGTTCGGTAGATGACCATAACTGGAAACTGTTCCGGGGCAATACCAGGCTGAATGGTTATGTAGAGAAATATTTACCGGAGGAACCAGTATTGCTGTGGACTTTTAAAGGAGGTAAACGAACGGTTTCTTCTCCTGTGATCGACAACGGAACCACCTATTGGTGCGACCGGAAAGGCTTAATAAATGGTGTGGATATTAACGGTAAGCTATCTTTCTCCTATAACCTGAACACATCGGTAGAAGCTACACCGATGATACATGATTCGATTTTGTACATTGGACGTATTGACGGCTACTTAACGGCGCTTTCTTTAGCAAATAAAGATACAGTCTGGAATTATGAAACCCTTGGTCAGATTTCAGCTTCGCCCAACATTGCCCAATTAAAAAACGGGGCGAACATTCTCTTCGGCAGCTACGACAATTATTTTTACTGCCTGAATCACGAAAACGGCCAGCTGGTCAATAAATTTGAATCGGGCTACTACATTAATGGTGCGGCTGCACTGAAAGGCAATCATGTGTTGTTCGGGGGCTGTGATGCCTGGCTGCGAATTATCAATTACCGAACCGGTATACCCACTGACTCTCTGCTGCTGGATGCCTACCTCCCCTCTTCGCCGGCCATTATGGGCAAATACTGTTATATAGGTGATTACACCGGAAACGTATATGAAATTCTGTTGTCAAAAGGCAAGATAGCAGGTTCAAAAAAAATAAGAGAACCGGAATCGGATAATGAATCCTTTGTGTCCATTCCAGCCGTCAGTTGCAAGAGCGTTTATATATATGCCGGAGACCGTCACCTACTTTCCATCGACCGCGAAACAGGTAAAACCAACTTTAAATACATGCTAAAAGGCGATGTGGGTGACAGCGCACCGGTGGTTAGTCGCAATAGACTAATTGTATGCACCAAAGACGGTATTGTATCAATTCTTGATAATAAAACGGGTGAACTCCTGTGGGAATATGACACCGGCGAACAGATTGTGGCCTCACCGGCCGTTATTTCAGATCACTTTATGATATTAACCACCAAAGGCACCCTTTTCTGCTTTGGTAAAAAAACAGATAGAACATAAAACAATGATTATAATAAGGTTAACAGACATTCATCTTAGCTACCAGGACGGTGACAAACGTGTCAATACAGTTCTTAAAGGACTGAATCTGGAAGTGAACAACGGCGATTTTGTGGCTGTAAAAGGGGCTTCCGGCTCCGGAAAAACAACCCTGCTGTCCATTCTGGGAACACTGCTTCGGGCGGACAGTGGCTCCTACATTCTGGATGATAAAGAAATATCAGACTCACAGATAGATCTGTATAAACTGCGCAACGAGAAAATTGGCTTTGTGTTTCAAGATCATCGCCTGCTGCCCCAGTATTCAGCCCTGGAGAATATCTTGTTGCCGGTAATGGCTTATCATTCCGAAGCTCCGCAATCCTATATTGACTATGCGCATGAGCTAATGAAACTGACACGAATTGAGCAGGTGGCCAATCAGTACCCACAGCACTTGTCAGGTGGAGAGGCTAGCCGTGTGGCCGTATGCCGGGCTTTAATAATGAAACCTTCAATTCTGCTCGCTGATGAACCAACCGGGCAGCTGGATATGGAGAACGCCCTTAACATTGTGGCCTTGCTTTCCGAAGTTAATCAGGCTTTAAACACCACCATCCTTATGGTAACCCATTCCGATGAAATGGCAAAGGCCGCAAAACAAATTGTGACACTTAAAAATGGCGTACTACATTGAAAACAAGCGAACTCATAAAAAAGAATATCCGTTTCTTTGCCCGTTACTTTAAACTGGTGGGGCTGGCTGTTCTCATATCCACGGCCGTGATTGCAGGAAGCCTGATCATTGGTGACTCGGTGCGCAGTAGCCTTGTTAATCAGGTAACTGAACGATTAGGCAATACGGAAACGGTCATCTTTGCGCATAATGCCTATCTGGAAGAAGCCTTTACGGAAGAGCCTTTGTTTGAATCCTCTGCAAGGGGCGTACTGCTCAGCAATGGATTTATCTCGCTAAACGGAGCCCTGCTTCCGGTAATGGTATGGGGTGTGAATGACCTGAACATTAATAAAGGCCAGGCCCTTATTAATCCGGCCTTATCAAATGAGTTAAACCTGCAGAAAAATGAATCGCTGGTACTGCGATTGCCGGCACCGGGGCTTGTGCCATCCGGCTCTCTATTTGTAACGGAAACGTATACGACAAGCTTGCGCCTGGAGTTTAAGGGCACCCTTGATGTATCATCCAGTGGTAATCTCAGCTTACTCAATGAGCAACGGCTTCCCCTGAATATCTTCGTAAACCGCCATGAGCTGGCAGAGACCATGGAAGTGCCCGGAAAAGTAAACCTGATCCTTTCGGACAAAATAATTGGATCGGATGAACTGAACAAGGCTTGGCATCATGAATTATCCGGCCTGTCCGTGCAGCAGAAAGAAGGATTCACGGAATTAAGATCAGACCGGATATTTTTGCAATACGAAATATTGGAAACCCTTGGCCGGACAAACCCCGGACTTAATAGGATGTATTCTTATCTGGGCAACTCAATTTATTCAGAATCGGGTTCCATCCCCTACTCCTTCGTTACGGCCATGGATGAATACAAGGGAGAAAAGCTGTTGACCCAGGAAGTGATCTTATCGGATTATTCGGCTAAACGACTGAAAGTAAAGGTAGGCGATGAAATATGGATAAGCTTTTATACCTCTCAGGACTTTAAAACGCTGGTGACGGATTCGTTGCGGCTAAGGGTTAAAAACATAGTGCCTTTAACCCAGTTAGTAGCCGACACAGCTCTAAGCGCCAACTTTCCGGGCATTTCGGATGTGGAGTCCTGCACGGCATGGGACAGTGATTTGCCCATTGATATGGACCTTATCACTGAAGAGGATGAGCACTACTGGGAGCTATATCATTCCGTACCCAAAGCTATTTTATCGTATAAGGCAGTGGCTGATTTATGGGGCAACACCTACGGACATGCCACTGGAGTGCGAATTACGGGGGGCGCACCGGATTTGTCCGGTTTAAAAGCCTCCATGTTTGGTGTTCAGATTGTACACCCCAGGGAATCCGGGATTTATGCAGCCAAAAACGGAGTTGATTTTGCAGGCTTATTTATGGCCCTAGGTTTTTTCATTATTCTGGGAGCAATCCTACTTATGATTGTACCGATGACGGAAATGATTCACAAAAGAAAATATGAGCTTGAACTATTGAAAGCCCTGGGTTATACGGTCAAACGGATCCGGTATTTGTTGTGGATGGAATCAGCACCGATGGTGATGTTGTCTGCTATGGCAGGTGTTATCACAGGCCTTCTTTACACCTCACTAATTATCTGGCTGTTAAACTCATTTTGGCAAGGTGCTACGCACACAAGCAGCCTTTCGGTTTATTCAAACGTATTTACATTGGCAATGGCCTTTTTCATTGGTATTGTACTCTCTTTATTTATTTTACACCTGGTGATTTCAAGACATGTGAGGGATAAAGAGTCGCAGGGCCGAGGATTGGGTAGGCCTAGGGTTGATATGCGGTTTAGTAAGAAATTGGCGAGCCTGATAATTGCTGGTATATTGACTTTATCCATAGCGGTCTACAACTTGTTCTTTGTAAGTTCTGTGGCGCTTTTCGCCATTACAGGTATATTGCTGTTGCTTACCTTTGCTTTGTGGGGCCATAATATTATTTGCAAAAAAGGAAACGCTACGGAAAACGCCTTTAGGCAAAACAAAATGATCTGGCGAGCGCTTTTTGCCAATAAAAATCAGGCCGTTCTATCTTACCTCTCTCTGGCCATAGGTGTATTCATTGTATTTTCAGTTGGATTAAACCGTCAGGACTTCAATAATCCGTCAAAGCTCACCCAGGCCACAGGGGGGTATGATTTATGGTGTGAATGTGCCATCCCGGTCTATCACAACATGAATACCGAAGAAGGCAAAGAAAAGCTTAACCTGTTGAGCTTATCCGGTGAGCCCGAAATTCTTCAATGCCTTCGTTATAAAGCCGATGAAGCCAGTTGCCTGAATCTGAATAAAGTGATCTCTCCTACTGTATTAGGTGTGGACATGAGGCAATTATTTGAAAGCGAGATCGGCCTGGCAAATAACATATATGAAGCTGACAGGCAGGAATTACTAAAACAATTGCAAGAGGTTAACGAGGGTGTGTATCCTGTTCTGGTTGACGCCACCGTACTTCAATGGAGTCTGGTCAAAAACCTCGGCGACACCATTTATTACACTGGGAGTAATGGACAAGAAGTAGCTGTTCAACTAGTTGGCACTCTGCCAAACACCATTTTCCAGGGGCATGTATTGATGGACAAGAAAGTGTTTTCAGAAATCTGGCCCGATATTACAGGTAGTGAAGTCTTTCTTTTAAACACAGAGCCGGATGCAGTCGACAGGACAAAAACATTCTTATCACAAGCCATGTATGCGTATGGTGTGCGCGTTAATACCACAAATGCTCGCTTGGCGCAATTCAATACGGTCACAGATACCTACCTGACTATTTTTATGACATTGGGTGGAATCGGTTTGTTAATTGGTATCATGGGGTTTGTAATTGTAATCCGAAAGAATCTGGGTGTGCGGCAATATGAGATTGAAATGTATGCGCGGCTGGGTTTCAGCATACATAAAACGAAACAGATCCTTTACCGCGAAAACATTCCGGTACCATTGTATGCTATTGTGACCGGGCTCATCAGTGCAATTATTAGTATAGGCTCCAATTATACAAACGTTGGTTTATCTGTCTGGATTATGGCACTCATACTGACAGGTTTATTTATGCTCTTAACACTTACTTATATCAAGCGTGTGGTGCAACGTGAAGTACAACGAAATTATAAATAGTATGAAGGTCGTTTTTATTATACCGGGAGTTGGTGATTCATTTTATTGCGGCAATTGCATGCGCGATAACTTGCAGGCTTCGGCGCTTCAAAAACAAGGCCATGAGG
>NZ_JBQTGI010000032.1:0-5508 GCF_052400645.1 Saccharicrinis sp. GN24d3 | reverse complement strand
GTTGGTGATTCATTTTATTGCGGCAATTGCATGCGCGATAACTTGCAGGCTTCGGCGCTTCAAAAACAAGGCCATGAGGTAATTGTGGTGCCTTTGTACCTGCCCCTTAATAAGCACAGCTTCCAAACGAAAAGTCCTATCTTCTTTCCTGCCACAACCTTTTATCTAGCGCAGAAATTATTCAAACGTGTAAGTATGCCTTCATGGCTGGAGCGATTGACGGGGTCAGAATCCATGTTAAAAATGGCTTCATCCATGTCGGGCACCACTTCTGCCAAAGGCATGGAGAGCATGACCCTTTCTATGATACACGGGGAAGATATGGTTTTTCAAAAAGAAGTGGAGCGAATGATTAACTGGTTAAACCAGGATGAAAAGCCGGACATTATTCACCTTTCAAGCTCTCTACTTATCGGCATTGCAAAGGCCATCAAAGAAAAAATAAATACTCCTGTGGTATGCTCGCTGCAGGACGAAGAAGTGTGGTTAGACAGTATGAAGGAAAAATATGCCCGTACGGCCTGGGACAGTATTAATGAGAACCTGCGTTACGTGGATCAGTTGGTGACCACAAGTAACTTTTATAAAGGAATCGCAGAAGAAAGACTGCCGGATGCGAAAGATATAGAAGTGGTTTATCCGGGTATTAACACGGACAATTACAAGGAATCGAAGGCCATCGGAGATAAAGTGATCGGTTATTATTACCGCCTTAACAAAGAAAACGGACTGGATATTTTGGCAAAGGCTTTTGTAAACCTGAAAAAGAAAGACAGCATTCCAGGTCTAAAACTAAAAATCGGCGGAGGGTATACCGATCATGACAAGAAATTTGTGAAAGAGGTCAGGCAAATTCTGGCTCCGGTAATGTATGACGTGGAGTTCATGGAGGATTATTCAATGGCCGATCATGCCTCTTTTTACAGTTCTATTTCTGTTATCTCCGTTCCCCTGACCTTTGAAGAAGGTGTGGGTTTATACATCTGTGAAGCCTTTGCGTCAGGAGTTCCTGCAGTGGCTCCAGCGACTGGCTCTTTTCCGGAGATCATTGATGAAGCAGGTATCTTATACTCACCAAATACTTATGAACAACTGGCCAATGCACTGGAAAAATTCATGAACGATGATCAACTCTATCAGGATGCAGTTTTAAAAGCGAAGAACAAAGCCACCAGACTTTATAACGATAAAACACTGGGCCACAAACTGCAAGAGCTCTATAAAAATATAATTATTAACGACTAACTATAAAGACAATGAAAAGAATAAACACATTAAAATTCAGCTTTTTAGCTATTATAATTACTTGTCTGGCCATCCAGAACATAAACGCACAAGATCAGTATGGCTGGCGCGGCCCTAATCGTGACGGGGTATATCCGGACACGAAATTACTAAAGGAATGGGGAATGGAAGGCCCTGAATTATTATGGGAAACCATGGATGCCGGTAAAGGGTGGTCCAGTCCGGTTATTGTGGATAACCGTTTATACATCACCGGAATGAATGAGGACGAGACAAAAGAAACTTTCTCAGCCTACTCATTGGAAGGTGAAAAAATCTACGAAACAGAATACGCCAATCCATGGAACAGGTCGTACCCGGATACGAGAACCACACCTACCATAGTAGGCAACAAAGCCTATATGGTCAGCGGTATGGGAGAAGTGGTTTGCATCGGCACCAAAAAGGGAGATATCATTTGGAAAGTGGACGGGATCGCAGAATACGGTGCAAAGCCTAACCGATTTGGTATTGCCGAAGCCCCCCTTGTATACGACGACAAGGTTATCTTCTGTCCGGGAGGAGAAAAAGCATCCATGATTGCCCTGAACCGCAAAAATGGAGACCTTATCTGGAAAAGTGATACACTCACCGGCACCACCAACTACGTATCGCCTTTATTAATTGAATACAAAGGCATTAAACAGATCATCGGCATTGTAGGTGAAAGCATTTTCGGTGTCGATCCAGACAACGGGGAGATGATGTGGTCATTTGAGGACTGGGGCGAGGACAAAAAATCAAGAGGATCCGGTAAAACGGCCACGAACACACCGTTGTACAGGGATGGTCAGATTTTCATGTGTAATGGCTACAATCTGAATGCATATATGCTGAAGTTAAGTGATAACTGTAAATCAGTCACCAAACTATGGAAGAACAGTGATTTGGATACCCACCACGGCGGATTTGTGGTAGTAGATCAGACCATTTACGGATCTAACTGGTTGAGTAATGCCACCGGTAACTGGGTGGCCGTTGACTGGGAAAGTGGCGAAACAAAGTACGAAACCACTTGGGAAGGCAAAGGCAAAGGCTCTGTTATTACCGCCGACGGCATGTTGTACTGCTTTGATGAAAAAAGAGGTTATGTGGGATTGGTGCCAGTTACACCGGAAAAGTTCGAAGTGAAGAGCGAGTTTAAAATCACAAAAGGTGAAGGTCCTTTCTGGGCACACCCTGTGATTAACGACGGTATTCTATATATCCGTCACGGAAACGCTTTGATGGCCTACTCCATCAGCAAATAAACCAAAACATTAAGCGTCTTTAACAATGGAATTTTTACAAAAATATAATCCGTATAAGCTTATCCTGATTAGCTTGCTTG
Organism: Saccharicrinis sp. GN24d3; assembly: GCF_052400645.1. Taxonomy (NCBI): domain Bacteria; kingdom Pseudomonadati; phylum Bacteroidota; class Bacteroidia; order Marinilabiliales; family Marinilabiliaceae; genus Saccharicrinis; species Saccharicrinis sp. GN24d3. Next base: position 2,894 of record NZ_JBQTGI010000032.1, on the reverse strand, counting down.
GCGCCTTGCTCATCACCTATCCAAATTTTACTCAGCTTCCCTGGAAGCTGAGTTACCTGGAGGGCATTGAACGAACAAAGCATATTAACTTTTCGATTATCCGCTATGTATTTTTCACCGTACTGGCAGGTATTCTCTTTCATCTAAACCTGAAAAAGATACCTACGCCCATTTTTGGAAGACGATTAATGCTTAACCTGGCTGTATGTGCCATTTCGTATTTGGGCTATGTGCTCATCTCTTATTCCTATTGTACATTCGTGGATTGCTTCGGCAGCATACTGATTTTTCAGTTCTTTTTCATCTGCATGCTGGCCTCTTTTATTGGCCATGTTTATCACATGTATAAAGATCAGCGCAAGACAGAGCAGGAAATAGAGCAACTGAAAATAGAAAACCTGAAAAGCCGATGCAACGCTTTATCCAATCAGATTAATCCGCATTTTTTCTTCAATTCGTTGAATAGTATCACCGCACTGGTACGAAAAAAGAATGATGAAAAGACGATTGAATTCGTTAATAAACTATCCGATATGTTCAGATATATCTTAAACAGTGAAAATAAAGGTCTGATTACGTTGGCTGAAGAGCTTGAATTTGTATCTTCATTCCGGTATTTGATGGAAGTACGTTTTGCAAACAAACTGGATTTTCAAATAAATATAGCTGAAGACGGAAAAAGTTTAAAACTACCGAGTTTATCCATCTTGCCGATAATCGATAACGTGGTGGTACATAACACTATTGACAGTGAGCACAGAATGGTGGTTAACATCGTTTTAAACAAAGACAATGAACTGGTAATCAGCAATCCGATATATCCGAAATTATTGGCGGATAAAACCAATGGTACCGGACTTAAAAATCTGGAAAACCGCTTTCAAATACTGATGAATAAAAAAATTGTAGTGACGGATGATGGCCATACCTTTACCGTCACTTTACCTCTAAAGCATTAAGTCAATGAAACCGGCATGGCCGGAGCAAAGAATTGGGCACAAAACCCCTCCTGCGTAAGAGGGTGGTTCATAATTGCCATTTACACTTGTTATCCGTATTTTGTTAATTTTAAACAGATAAATCTATCTTGATTAGGTATTAACATACAAGAGGATGATTAAAAACTCGGAGACTATATGTTTCTTAGTACGTAATCATTTGTCTTGATACTTTTATCTTGATACTAATTAGAGTATATGAAAGTATTAATTGTTGAAGATGAAACAGTAGCCTATGAAAACCTGGCCGAAATACTCAAAAAAACTGATCCATCCATTGTAATCCTTGGTAATACGGAAAGCATCCAGCAAACAATCAATTGGTTCAATACAAAGGATACACCAGATTTAATATTTATGGACATTCACCTGTCCGACGGCAATGCCTTTGCTATCTTTCAGCACATTACCCTGGAGATTCCAGTTATTTTTACAACTGCCTTTGATAACTATGCCATTGATGCTTTTAAGGTGAACAGCATTGACTACCTGCTGAAACCACTTAAAGAGGAAGAATTAAGTCGTGCAATCCAAAAATTTAAAAAACTTAGCCCTGGTGAAGAATTAAAATACATCACAAATCAACAATTCCTTAAACCTCCTTATTCCTATATTGGCAAAATGCTCGTCCGGGATAACAACAAACTGATTCCTATTGACATAAAAGACGTCAGTTGCTTTTACACAACTGATAAAACCACTGAAATATATCTAACGAATGGGCAACACTACCCCTATGGTAAAACCCTGGAACAAATCTTTCACGATCTCAACCCCAAAGATTTCATCCGGGCCAATAAGCAGTTTATCCTATCCCGCGAATGCATAGAAGAAATTTTGATACGCTATGACAACCGTTTACAGGTGAAGTTACGGATCAAGACACCTGAAACAGTTTATGTCAGTAAAAACAAAGCCGCTGAGTTTAAAAGCTGGTTTACTCAGCTTGTTTAGCTTTTAATAGAGTTGTCATTAGCTATATATCAAAATTATATTTTATCTGTTTAAAATTATACAAGAGCCTGATAGATAATAGACCAACGTACACGGTGACACTTACCTGTCTGCCACAGGCAGGGGCGCAGAGTTTTTTCCTTATTAATTCCCGAATCAAGTTCAGGCTATCCTTTTGTGTGTTTATTACCAATTACCATGTATGTTTCATATATATCGGGTTTGATGAATAATTCCCAAAAGTTCCATTAATTCTTTGAAATGGTTCCAGAAACTCGTAACATTAATTAGTCTCAGAAATTAACGTTTAAATGAACCTTTTTAGAATTGAAAAAATATAAAAATTGGATATGCTAGAGTTTCAACAAGAGACCAGAAATTAGAGCTTCAAATTGAAGCATTAGAAAAATATGGTTGTGAAAAGATATTCAAAGAGACAAAAAGTGCGGTAAAAGAACGACCAGAATTAGAAAAGATGTTAGATCATCTTCGCGATGGAGATGTTGTTGTTGTATGGAAGCTTGACAGGCTTGGTAGATCTTTACGACATCTCATTGATCTGGTAACATCATTCAGGGATAAAGGTGTTGAATTTGTAAGTCTGAATGATAGTATTGATACTACAACAGCACAAGGAAGGCTGACCTTTAATATATTTGCAAGCTTTGCAGAGTTTGAAAGAGAACTAATCAGGGAACGAACAATGGCAGGCCTTAAAGCAGCAAGAGAGAAAGGACGGGTTGGAGGACGAAAACCAGGCCTTTCAAAAGAGAACAGGATAAAAGCCTTAGCAGCCTATAACTTGCATGAAAAAGGAGAACATAAGGTTTCTGATATACTCAAACTGCTAAAAATAAGCAAAGCCAGCTACTATAGGTATATCGAGTATATCAAAGAAGATCTTAAAATAAAGCCTGTTCAAAAAACTTCCACAAGAATAAA
>NZ_JBQTGI010000031.1:0-43377 GCF_052400645.1 Saccharicrinis sp. GN24d3 | reverse complement strand
AGGACTATGGTGACTGAAGGGGCAACCCGCATGAACATTCCTATCCTGGAAAATATATTCATTATGCGCTTAAACCCGCTCCACTTTTGCAGAACGGGTTTCACTTTATTAACTTTTAAGTAGTACTCTAAACTATTTACTTATACTCAGCCAGAATATCTTTTACATCCTCGGGAGCAACGCGTCCGAACACCTTTTCACCCACGGTAACTACCGGAGCCAAACCACAGGCGCCAACACAACGTAAGCTGCTTACAGAGAATTTGCCGTCGGGTGTGGTTTCTCCCACTTTCACATCCAACAGGCGCTTAAATTCGTCCAGTACTTTTTCGGCACCACGAACATAACAAGCCGTTCCCATACATATAGAAATAGGATGCTCTCCCATAGGTATCATGGTAAAGAAAGAGTAAAAAGTAACCACCCCATACACATGCGCGATATTCACTTTCAGTTCATCGGCAACAATCTCCTGCACTTCGGCAGGTAAATACCCAAATATCTCCTGGGCAGCGTGCAGCACATTAATCAATTCGCCTTTATCGTATTCAAACTTTTTGCAAACGTCCTTTAATTCCTGAACTTTGCTATCAGCTAATTTTATTTCTGCCATAATCCCTAACGTTAATCGTTATTAATTTCAACTTTCTTTTTCTTATCAAAATAGTGCGTATGCAGTAACTTATGCGACAATTCGCCACAAGGCTTGCCTAAATATTCATCGTAAAGCTTAACGATAAACGGATTCTCGTGTGATTTACGGATGGCCTTACCTTCATCTTCGCGATAAATAGCAGCAGCTCTTTTCTTTAAGATGCTGGTATCACCGTGGTGATAAGGCTGGCCTCCGCCACCGATACATCCGCCAGGACATGCCATAATTTCAATGGCATGGAATTCTGATTTGCCAGCCTGAACATCTTCCAATAACTTACGAGCATTCCCGAGTCCATGGGCGATTCCAATTTTAATAGTTAGTCCGTCGAAGTCCACCTCAGCGGAACGGATACCATCGAAACCACGCAGGGCATCAAACTCTACTTTCTCCAGTTTCTTTTCGGTATGAACCTCGTAAGCTGTGCGAACAGCAGCTTCGATTACGCCACCTGTGTTGGCAAATATCACCCCCGCTCCTGTTGACTCACCCATTGGATTATCAAACTCTTCATCGCTCAGATCACCGAAATTAAGGTTCGCTCCTTTTATCATCATCGCCAACTCACGTGTTGAGATAGACAGGTCAACATCAGGATTTCCATCAACGGCAAATTCAGGACGGCCCGACTCATATTTCTTGGCCAAACAAGGCATTACGGAAACCACGACCATATCTTCGCGTTTGATGCCCATCTGCTCTGCCAAATAACTTTTGGCAATGGCACCGAACATCTGCTGAGGCGATTTAGCTGTTGAAGGCACATCCAGCATATCGGGGAAATTACTTTCGAAGAAATTAACCCAACCCGGACAACATGAAGTCAGGATAGGAAGTTTTACATCCTTGTCTCCCGCTAAATGCTTTTGCAAACGATCAAGCAACTCTGTACCTTCTTCCATAATGGTAAGATCGGCGGCAAAGTCGGTATCAAATACTTTATCAAAACCTAATTTTTTTAGGGCAGAGGTCATTTTCCCGGTCACCAAAGAACCCGGCTCCATGCCAAATTCTTCGCCCAACGCAGCCCGAACAGCAGGTGCAGTTTGAACCACCACTGTTTTTGCCGGGTTCACCAACGCAGCAATCACCTTGCGTGTGTTATCCACCTCGGAAAGCGCCCCGGTAGGACACACAGCAACACACTGTCCACAGTACGTGCAGGTCGATTTCTCCAGATCCATTTCAAAGGCAGGTGCCACAACCGACTCAAACCCGCGGTTAATAGCCGAAAGGCAACCCACGGTTTGTACCTCATTACACATCATTTCGCATCTGCGGCACATTATACATTTGTCCACGTCGCGAATAATGGCGGGTGATTTGTCTTCCTTGTAATGTGATTGCTCTCCTTCAAAAGGAATTTCACGAATACCCAAATCCTGGGCCATGGTTTGCAAATCACACTTACCATTTTTAACACAGGTCAAACACTCTGCAGGGTGATCGGACAGGATCAGCTCCATGACGGTTCGGCGGGCATTTACCACTCTTAACGAGTGCGTATTGATTTTCATGCCTTCGGCACATTCCGTTTTACAAGCTGGCGCCAGGTTTCTTCTTCCTTCAACCTCGACCACACAAATGCGACACCCTCCGGGGTTGTTCTCAACATTTAAATCGTGGAGTTTCATGTGGCATAAAGTAGGAACATCTACCCCTACCGATTTTGCCGCCTCCAACAAAGTTGTACCCTTTTCTACTACTACAGGTTTGTTATCTATATTTAATTTTACAATATCCATTGTTTTATCATCTTTTAGCGTTACTGGATGCTGATCGCATTAAACTTACATTTCTCCATACAGGCACCACACTTGATACAAACTGTCACATCGATAACGTGTGGCTGTTTTTTATCTCCCGTAATTGCGTCCACCGGACATACACGGGAACACAAGGTGCATCCCACGCAAGCGTCGGCACTAATCACATACTCCATTAAGTCTTTACACTGACCGGCAGGGCATTTTCCATCTTTAACATGGGCCAAATACTCATGGCCAAAATTATCCATGGTCGAAAGCACCGGGTTTGGTGAAGTCTGTCCCAATCCACAAAGCGAAGTATCCTTGATGACATTACCTAAGTTTCGCAGCGTTGCCAGATCTTCTTCTGTTGCATTCCCTTTGGTAATTTTATCCAGCATTTCGTACAATCGCTTGTTACCGATTCTGCACGGGGCACATTTACCACACGATTCCTCAACAGTAAAATCAAGATAGAACTTAGCCACAGAAACCATACAATCGTCCTCGTCCATCACAATCATACCCCCAGAACCCATCATAGAACCCGAAGCCAGCAAATTATCGTAATCAATAGGAATATCCAGGTGTTTCTCTGTTAAACATCCTCCGGAAGGTCCTCCTGTTTGTACCGATTTAAATTTCTTACCATCCTTGATACCTCCGCCGATATCAAAAATAACCTCGCGTAAGGTAATGCCCATCGGCACCTCAATCAAACCAACATTGTTGATTTTTCCTGCCAGGGCAAATACTTTGGTTCCTTTACTCTTTTCGGTTCCGATGGATGAAAACCACTCCGCGCCGTTATTGATGATTACAGGGATATTGGCAAAGGTTTCTACATTATTCACATTAGTTGGTTTTCCCTTATAACCACTAACGGATGGGAATGGTGGTTTTACCGTCGGTTCACCTCGTAAACCTTCCATGGAATGAATCAATGAGGTTTCTTCTCCACAAACGAATGCACCTGCACCATAACGAAGCTCAACATCAAAATCGAACCCTGTCCCAAAGATATCTTTACCTAAAACACCCAGGTTACGAGCCTGCTCAATGGCAATTTTTAAACGCTCAATAGCCAACGGATACTCGGCACGAATATATATTAAACCGTTGCTTCCACCGATACAGTATCCGCAAATGGCCATTGCCTCCAATACCGAGTGAGGGTCTCCCTCCAAAATTGAACGATCCATAAACGCACCAGGGTCACCCTCATCGGCATTACAAACCACGTATTTCTCGTCCCCTTCGACATTGTGAGTAATTTCCCACTTTAATCCGGTTGGGAAACCGCCGCCACCGCGACCTCTTAATCCAGCGTCTTTAATTATTTGGATGGCTTCCTGTGGCGTCATTTCTGTTAACACCTTACCCAGTGCCCCATACCCCTCACGAGCAACATACTCATCAATGTTTTCCGGGTTGATAAAACCACAGTTGCGCAGGGCTATACGGATTTGCTTTTTATAGAAATCCATATGCTTGGCATCGGAAACATGCGTTTTCGTTTCCGGGTCTGTGAACAACAACCGTTCGACCTTACGACCTTTCACCAAATGCTCTGAAATTATTTCGCCTGCATCCTCTGGTTTAACTTGAACATAAAAAGTGTTATCGGGAATCATTTTAACGATAGGTCCTTTTTCGCAAAAGCCGAAGCAACCTGTACGTACCACCTGAATTTCGTTTTCCATGCTGTTATCGGCAACAGCTTGCTTAAGATTTTCTACAATCTCTTCACCTTGCGAAGCACGACACCCCGTACCTCCGCAAACTAAAATGTGATTTTTATACTTGGCCATAGCTCAAATTTACTTTACGTTATCTTCTTCGTTCGGAGTGGTATAAGCAGCAGGAATAATGCCATCCACCAACTCTCCACCAATGATATGCTTGGTGATAATTTCTTTTGCTTTTTTTTCATCTACATTTCCGTACACCACTGGTTGGGTACCTGGCACATGCACTTCGATGGTAGGCTCGGAATGACAATATCCCATGCAACCGGTTTGAGTTACTACTGCATCAATAGCACGGTTATCCAACTCTTCGATCAGACAATTCATGGTTTCTTTGGCTCCTGAAGCGATACCACAGGTTGCCATGGAAACCTTGATTTGAACCATTTTTTCGGGACGATCGCTTTTTTCGCGCAAAGTAATCTTCTCCTGAAGATTTTCCCGCATCTTTTTAAGATCGTCTAAGGTTTTTACTTTTGCCATTTTTCTCTTTATTATAGTTTGTATATTGTTTTTTCTTGTCCGCGAATTACGCGAATTTCACTCCTTAGATTATAGACTCAATTCTAACTAAAATATTTCAGGCATTCCACCTGGGTTTCCTACGTACATGATATCCCATATCGTTACCTAAGTTATAATAGTTCAAGCTTCCAGTCTGGTTGTATTTTTCCGGTCTCCCTTCTTCAATCTTCCCATTCAACACCCAATGACTATTGACCACGGACTATTAACTGTTTAAAACTCAACCCCTATTTCGGTAAGGTTTTCTTTAATCATTTCTCTCATAAATTTCACCACATCCGGGTCGGTAACGGGAACTCCTTCCAGTACTTTTTTCACTTCTCTACTATCAAAAATAAAGTCTTCATCATCGCGTTGATGAAAATAAAGAAAATCCACGTTTGGATTTCCGGAAACTATCAGACTTATTGTTCCTGCCAAATCGCCCAATGGTGGTCTATCAATATGGGAATGAACAAAGGATGCCATAATCTGTGTTCCTTTATCAAGCTCCGATTCAATAGTTAAATCACCCTCCGACAGTTGGGCATTTTGCTGTAACAACGGTATTCCCAAACCGACTTTCCGGGTTTTGCGCGATGTAAAAAAAGGATCTAAGGCCTTTTTGATTGTTTTATCATCCATACCGCACCCATCGTCCTTGATCTTCAATATCAGCAGGTCTTCGGCTGAATCCTCCAGAATAGTTAACTCCACCAAAGAAGCGCCGGCTCGTACCGAGTTTCCGATAATATCGAGTATGTGCATAGATATGTCTCGCATATTTTTTCAATATTTAAGCACTGATAAACTATAATTATTGGAATTTACCATGCAATTCCACTTTTTACTTCATCCAAGAATTACGCTAACCAGAGGTATTTAGAACAGCTTTGCTGTTCTAAATTTCCAGAGAAAACCAATCTGCGTTAATTCGTTTAATCTGTGGACAACCTATCGTTTTTAATAATTCCAACTACTTTTCTGCCGGCTTCACCTTTTAAAGCCATTTTAATTTCGCTAAACGATGGTTTTTCCAACAACATGCTAGTATAACTACTTCCTATCTGATTTAGCATATGGGCATCGGAACTACCAATAACAGAATAATTCTTAACCCAGGGATGCTTTAGTTCAAATTCCTTCATCTTCACGTTGGCGCTTACCTCAATTCCCGAGACAGGGATATCAGGCAATAAAAACCCCAACTGACTGGTCACGCTAAACCGGGTTTTATCCGCATGCGCCGGAATAAACAAACCTTCCATCTCGTTTACCTTGGCTGCCACTTCATCCATGGAAACATCCAAAGCGACTATCAGCAATTTTTCTTCCACTCCGAGAATATTATTGTCACGGTCTACCCAAACCTGATCCCCGAATAATTCCGGTTTATTTTTTACCCTGGGTAAATGTTCGTCCAGATATACCTGAAACTCGTTTAGCTTTTCATTATTTTCAAAGAACACAAGGCAATGCACTTCTTCTTTTGTATTTATTTCGGCACCGCACAAAACCGTAATCCCGAATTCGCCTCCTAGCTGTTTGACCACCTCGCTTTGTCGGGTACTGTTATGATCGGCAATGCCTATGACATCCATCTTCTCCTCTTTCGCTCTTTTTATGATGGCATTGGGACTCATCTCCAGTTCCGCACATGGCGAAAGCACAGTATGAATATGTAAATCTACCCGATAGCGATTCATTGTATTGATTTTGAGATAAGAGATTTTGAGATAAGAGACACGATGTAACTTGTCAATTACCTTTAATCTATACTCTATTTCTTCAACAGCTGATAAAGTTCGCCCGACATTTCAAAGGTTTCCAGGTCTGTTCCCAAAATTGGGATCCCTTCTGCGTTGCTTTGATCAATAGCGGCCTTCTCCGGCTTACATCCCTTTACTAAAATTACAGCTGCCACTTCTTTTAAAGAAGCGATGGCCATGATATTTTTATGGGTTTGCAAGGTTATCCACACCTGTTTTTCATCTACATTTCCCATTACGTCACTCAACAAATCGGAAGTATAACCTCCAACTACTTCGTTGTTGATTCCTTGTTCTCCACAAAAAACTTTTAAGTTGAGTTTCTCAACCAAATCACATACCTTCATTTTTTGCTCCTATTTTTTTACAGTCCTTATCTAATCTGTCCTTTCCCCATGTTCTTTCGATGATCCGGATAGCATGTTCGCTACTTAATTTTTTGCTTTTCTCCATCATTCTCTGCAGGAATACACAATTGGAGAGGTTGGCTTTTTTTTGTACAATATCTTCGGCCAATGCCTGACAGCTGGGTGAACCACAAGCTCCACAATCGATTCCGGGCAGATAGCACATTAAGTTTCGGATACGTTCCATCTTCTTCAATGCTTCCTGAAAATCCTGATCTAACGACATGGCAGGAAGTGGGTCTATTTTACTTATAAATAAATCCTTGTCCTGAATAATTTCTTTATGTTCTTTCCAATCTACGTCACCCGAATCACTCTCCAGTTGTTTGGCCCTTCGTTTCATTCTATCAACCGTCATAAACCGGTTTCCATGCAGCAACACCCCCCCTGCACAGCCCTGGTCACAAGCCCTTAGTTCCAGGTAATCAACCGTAGGAATTTCATCGTTCTCCAACCGCTCTAAAAACTCTATTACATTATGAATTTCATCCACTGCCAAACACCTACCCTTCATATTATCAGCCTCACCCCGGGTCAAACTCCACTGTATGGCCTTGCTCGACAAATGCGGAAGCACCGGTAATTCGGGCTCTGTAGCCTTGTTGTTTTTTATTTTTGCGTAAAGTTTATTGTAAAGATATCGCATGTTAATCACGCCGTTGATCATAGCTCCCTGATCGTCCCCAAACCCTTTTATAGCGGCAATCTTGGCTGCACACGGGGTGACATAAAAAATACCAATCTGCTTATCCGGGATGCCTTCGTTTTGTAACATTTTCCGGTAAAAGGAGGCTGAAGCATCTACCGGCGGTTTTACCGAGGCAATATTATCAATAAGAGAAGGAAATTTCACTTGAATTAAACGAACCACTGAAGGGCAAAAAGTTGATATTAAAGGCTTCTCATCATTTACCTTCATTTGGTCGTCCATCAGTTCGTTGAGGACATCTACCATAAATTCAGCCTGAAAGACATGGGTAAAACCAAGTTCTTTCATCACACTAAAAATTTCTTCTTCGGAAATCGAGGTAGGAAACTGACCTGTAAAAACTGCAGGAACCAAAGCTACACGACATTCATAGTCGAAGATATTATCTAAATCATCTTGTTCCACATATATGGCATCCACGGGGCAAGCTCTTAAGCACTCGCCACAGTCGACGCAACGTTTTTTAAGGATTAAAGCTTTTCCGTCGTTTATTCGAATAGCGTCGGTCGGACACACGTTCATGCAATGTGTGCAACCATAACAAATATCTTTGTCAACCTTTAAGGCGTGATATATTTGCAGCTTTTTCATTCCGCTTATAAACGTTTCTACAAATAGGTTTTTATTTCCACTTTAGTTCCTTTTTCAACTTCACTAGTTACATTTAACTCGTCTACGTTTTTCTTTATATTTGGCAATCCCATCCCGGCTCCGAATCCCATCTCTCTTACTTTTGATGACGCTGTGGAATAGCCTTCCTGCATCGCCAACTCAATGTCCGGAATTCCGGGCCCATTGTCGTCAAGCACAATACTTATATGTTCCGAAGTTATATTTACCTTTATCACGCCTTTATAGGCATGGGCTACAATATTCACTTCTGCCTCGTATAAAGCAACCACTGTACGTTTAACCACTTTTGGATTGACATTTAACTGCTTCAGCGTTTTTTTAACCGCACTGGAAGCATTGCCAGCCTTGGTAAAATTACCTCCTTCTACTTCATAAATAAATTCCATGGCTTTTTAATAAACAGGTGACAGTCCGGCAGTAAATAGCTTACCCACCGCGTTATACATGGAATACTTACATTGCAATAAAACTAAGTCCTCCTCTTGAGCCAGCGCCAACATCTCGGGCGACACCTGCTTGTTACGAACAAACACAATACAATTTACATCAGCCATTTCAACGGTTCGGATGGTTTGCATGTTGGCCAAGCCCGTAATCAATACCATTTTATCGGTATCTAAAGTAAGTACATCGCTCATTAGGTCGCTGGCAAAACCGTAATTTATTTCGGTATCTATGTAGCAATCTCCACATACTACCTTCGCGTCCAGAATATCAACAATTTCTTTTATTTTCATTCAGAAGAAACTTAAGTAACACCGGAAATTTCTTTAATTATTTTAATTAAAGAAATATTTCTAGAATTCACTGCAAAATACGATGTATCCACTAAAAAAAAAAAGTAGTTGATCACCAAAACAGCAATACATAATAAGTCTAAATAAGCTGCAGACAGGGAGATACACCTTTATGTAATCCGGACAAAGTCATTAAATCAACATTTAAACCCAACTAAATGCATGCTAACAAAATGGTTTTTTTTACCATTTTGGCACAAGCCATTAACTTGATTAATATCGTTATTCATAATTTTAGACCTAATGGCTTAAATTAAAAGGGTTTGCGGCTAGGTTATCCCTTCGTTTTCTACACCCGCCAAGTTGTTGTATGTGCATGTTATTTTTGAGCATGCTTTTTCCCGGAAGGACCCTACCGTTCTCAGTCCTATTATTCAGCCCTTCGGAGTTGAAACCCGAACCTTTTACTGGTTACATCTTTTATGGCTGTGCGGGTTCTTCAGGCGTATCTGGGGTAATATTCACAATAACCAGGTTAAATATACTCCACCGAAACTTCCTTAAGAAACTTCTCCTCCAACAGTGATGCTATTTGCTTGACAACAGTACGTCTTATTTCCAGCTCAACTGGTAAATTAGGATCCTGATGAGCAACATTGATTCGTGTACCGTTGATAATATGGATCTTATCACTTTCTAAAAACAACTTGACGATTTGGTGGGCCGGGCCCTTACCCGTTGCATCATCTTTCTTTTCGGAATCTTTTAAAATCCTCGCTACTTTTCCCAAGGTCAGGATACCTTCGGTCACCAAATCAATCCCTTCCATTTGGGCCGCCGGGGGAAGATCAGGGTCAGACATTTCGAGGCTGGCAGAAAATTTGAGGCCTAATTCTCGCGCTATGATTTCTGCTGTAGTTCCGCCACTTACTATTTTTTTACCACCAAACTTCTGCACCATCAATGCAAAATCCACATCCTTCTTTTCTTCGAATGGAGGTCCGGTAACAAACAATAGTTTCCTAGGCTCCCGCAGGTAAATAATTCCGCAGGAAGTATCATCCAACGGGCTGCCCCCGTCATTCAGGGAGGCCATGTTAACTATTTTCCGCGATAGCTTGGCCGAAGAAATGTAAGGTGTGTTTTTCACACTCTTCACCACATATTTTTCGGCTTCTTCCCTTCCCCAACCAAAGGGCAAAGTTTTGGTTCCCATGCCGGATTGCACTATTCCATCCGACCAAAAGAAGATTCGATCTTCCTTACGTGCTCTAAAATGGCAGGTATACAGTATTTTTCCTTTGTGTTGCTTACTTTCTAAGGTTATTTCACTCCAACCTGGATCAAAAGGGCGGTGTGTGCGCATGATCAAGCAACGAGGGTTATCATAATCCACAATGGTAGTGCTACCTTCATCATCAATATCGATAATAGTAAAGGTAGAGTAGCTCACTTTTCGAACACTACACACGGGGAGTGTATTCATAATAATTTCTGCAGTTTTTTGAACCTCCTTGTGCTCAACGGTAAAGTTTACCGCCATGGATGCCGTCAAGGTTGCCAAGACATTAGCTTTGACACCACTTCCCATACCATCAGACAATACTACAATAGTTCTGCCATCCTCCTTGATTCTGCGTGAGATAAACACATCGCCACAGATAAACTCTCCATGATGGTTGTTTTGCTTACAATCTATATCTAAAAAAAAATCTGGTTCATTAACTTTCATTGCTCTCACCTACTTTTTGTGCTTCGATAATTGAATTTAACACCTTTTCAGTTTTTGATGCACTCTCGCCCAGCAAAAATGCGATCTGCTGCACGGTTTGCAGGTTATCACGAATGACGGAACGTGCACGATTGATGATTTCTTCTCTGCGAACCTCCGGTGCTGTCAGGTCGCGAATAATACCCCCAACAATTTGGTGCTTCTTGATGGTAAAAACTGAAACGTTCAAGATGGCCTCTTCAACAGTAGTATCCCTGTTAATGATCTCCTGTCCGGTTTGCAGAACCGTATTAAAAAGTTTCCCGAAAGGCAATAAGGTATTTATATCGGCTCCCCTTAACCCCGGAATAACTTCGTTCAGTTGCCTTGCATCCTCGCCCATCATGTTTACAAAACTTGAATTAGCCTCGATGATATTTAGGTTCGTATCCACCATCACAATTCCCGCTCTAATTTTATTAAGCATGGCGGTTATCGTGTCTGCAGCCTGACGCGCTGCCACCTCTTCTTTGCGTGCCTTTTCTTCACTTTCTTTTAAAGCTTCCTTGGTATTCTTCAGGTTTTCGTTGGCAGCATGAACCTTGTTAATATAGGTATGTAACGTTTTAATTGAATAAGAGTAGCACATCTCAAAATTGGTAAGTCCCTGGCAATACGCCACTGCAAACTCTTTACAACTGGGATAACCACATGCGCCACAATTCAACTGTTCCTCGATATTGCTTTTGCCCATATCGTGCAAAACCCGTTGGATTTCATTTTCTGATGGTTGGGGCAGCCTTCTATCCGTAACTTTAAAATTTCTGCTGAGATCCACATCCTTAAACTCGGCTATATCTTTTTCCCACTGATCGCAGTCAATCACTTTCAAGCGTTTTTCGACATAGCCAATGATGTTGGCCTGGCGCATAAACTTTTTCCCGACAGGTGACATCCCGGGTCCCATAGAACAGCCCTCACAATAGTATAAGTCAAGGTTTTGATTTAAACTGTTATCTTCAGAAAACTCTCTTAACGACTGCAGAAAATTGTTTCTGCCATCTGCCGATATCAAACTGCTATTGAGCAAATCTTGCTGCATATCAACCGCTTGCCAAAGACCATGATTTATTGGATACAGTCCGCCTTTTCTACCTACGGGAGGGTCAAAGTCACTGAATTCGACCGAAGCCTCACTTATACCTGAACTCTTAAACATGGCCCTCAGCTCCTGGAAGGTGATCACCGCATCCAGCTTTCCGTCTGTTTTTGCAAATGCCTTAGCATCGTCCTTGGCCGAAACGCAGGCTGTGACGTACACTACATGAATATCATGACCATACCTTTTCCGCATTACCTTGGACATGGCAATAAAAGGAGGCACAACAGGTGCCAGGTTCTCTACCAGGTTGGGGCGATATTTTTCCACAAACGATCTAACCGGAGGGCAATGGGTTGTCAAATAGTATTTACCGTGAAAATCCTGGAGCAATTTCTTGTACTGCTGTGCCACCAGGTCGACACCGAAAGCCACTTCACCAACCAATTGAAATCCCAATTCCCGGATCATGCCCACAAATTTCCTGTAGTCGGAAATATCATTAAACTCGCCCGATATGGCCGGATCGCAAATAGCTGCCACCTTAGCTCCATTGTTAAAAAGGTGGTTTACTTTATCTATCTCATTGCGAAAACTAATGGCATTTTGCGCACATACTGTCACACAATTACCACAACCAATACATTTGTTGACTATAATATTGGCAGAATTATCGGCTATTTTAATCGCCTTGGCCGGGCACGCCCTGATACATGTAAAACTCAAGTTACATTTTTCCTTATCTACTTCGATTAATTGCGACATCTCCGTACTCTTTTAAATATTAAAATACTTCCCCAATATATTGTACACTTTATCTGGATCCATGTTACCATACAACTCGTCATCAATTTTTAAAATAGGCCCTTTTTCACAGTTCCCCGTACACAGCTCTCCCCTAAAAAACACAGACTCTTCGAGTTTATGTTCCGCCAAAAACTTCTTAACTATGGCTAGTATATCCTTATTTCCCCTTGCAAAGCATGAGCTCCCCAGGCATATTGTAATTGAATGTTCGTTTTGCATATATCAAGGATTTTTAAACTCCGACTTTAAATATCGAAATTTATTTTGTGAATACTGCTACTTTTTACAACATACCCCAAGAACGAATCCCCGGGGTATATGATTTAGTTGATTATAAATGTGATAAATACTAATATCTGTTTCGTTGCGTGTAGCTCGTGTGTAACAACTCATGCGATTTATGTCCCAAAGGTTCTTTCAGGAATTCATCATACAACTTGAGCACTTCTGGATTCTCATGGGATTTACGAATAGGCTTACCGGCATCCTCTCTGTAAATGGCTTCACTCCTTTTCTGACGGATTTTCAAATTGGTAGGTATTGGCTGCCCTCCACCTCCCAGGCAGCCTCCAGGACAGGCCATTACCTCAATAAAATGATAATCTGCTTCGCCTTTCACTACTTTATCCATTACTTTTTTAGCATTGGCCAATCCATGCGCCACACAGGTTTTCAATTCTGCACCTTCCAGGAATTTCCACTTGGGCAATGTATCTTCGATTTTAATTGTAGCTTCTTTCACTTCTTCCATTCCCCTGACTGGTGTAATATTTAATCCATCAAATGGCACTTCTCTACCAGTAACCACCTCATAAGCAGTTCGCAATGCGGCTTCCATCACTCCTCCAGAAGCGCCAAAAATGACAGCTGCTCCCGAAGAAGCACCCATAAACGAATCATACTCTTCATTTTCAAGGGCTTCAAAATCTATCCCTGCCTGTTGAATCATCTTGGCCAACTCGCGGGTCGTAAGTACCAAATCGACATCTTTATAACCGCTCGAATGCATTTCAGGGCGGTTGGCTTCATATTTTTTCGCCGTACATGGCATCACCGAAACAGAAACCATATCTTCGGGTTCAATATTCATTTTTTGTGCATAGTAGGTCTTCGCCAATGCACCAAACATTTGTTGTGGTGATTTGGCTGTTGACACGTTAGGCAACATATCCGGATACATATGCTCGATGTATTTTATCCATCCGGGCGAGCAGGAAGTCGTCATAGGCAAATGTACATTCGGATTTTTATCCACCAGCGCACCTTTTAAGCGTTGCAACAACTCATTACCTTCCTCAATAATGGTCAGGTCGGCGGAGAAATCGGTATCCAGAACTGAATCGAAACCTAAACGGCGCAGTGCGGCAACCATCTTACCGGTAACTATGTTACCCGGTTCCATACCTAAGGCTTCGCCCAAAGCAACTCGCACAGCAGGAGCAGTTTGAACCACCAAATGCTTTTTAGGATTATTGATGGCTGTCCACACTTCATCAATATAACTGCGCTCAATCAATGCTCCTGTCGGACAACGGTTTACACATTGACCACAGTTGGTACAAACCACCTCGTACATGGGCCTTTCAAAAAAGGAAGAAACTTTCATATGCTCACCTTTATAGGCAACCGTAAGTGCACCAATATCTTGCAATTGGTCGCAGGTTCTGATACATCGTTGGCAACGAATACATTTAGAGTCATCTTTTGTAATGGAAGGAGAAAAATAGTCAATGGTATGTTCCTTTAATGGAACTAAATCGATTAAACGATCTTCTCCGATAAGATATTCTGACGATAAATGTTGTAGTTCACATACGCCGTTTTTATAACATCGAGTGCATTCTGCTCTATGTTCCGAAACTAATAAGTCAATGACATTCTTTCTGGCATTTCGTACTTTCAGACTATTAGTCAGAATTTCCATCCCTTCCGATACGGGCGTTGCACATGATGGCAACAACCTGTCGGCCCCTACTTGTTCCACTACACATACTCTGCAATTACCAGCCACGCACAAGTCTTCATGATAACAAAGCGTAGGTATTTTAATCTTTAACTCCTTGGCGGCCTCAAGCAAGGTAGTACCTGAATTCACGCTTACCTCGATATGATCTATTGTAAGATTAACTTTGCTCATTCTTTAATATTTTTAATGCTTAGTAAATCATTTCTTCTTTAAAATTCTCCACGATAGAAGCGAAAGAGTTAGCTACGGACTGTCCTAATCCACACTTAGCGGTAACCCTCATATTTTCCGCCAACACCAATAATTTTTCCAGGTAATCCGAAGATCGCTCTCCTTTTTTAACCGCCTCTATTCCCAGTAAAAGTTGTTGTGTTCCTACTCTGCAAGGAGTACATTGCCCACAACTTTCTTCCACAAAAAAATCGAGATAGTTATGCAATACGTTGTACATGCTTCGCGATGAGTTAAATATCATCATTGAACCGCCGGTGGGCAGCGATACTCCGGTAAGCTTACCTTGGTAGCCAATTTTGGTGGTATTGAATTTTTTTCGCGGCACGCAAAAACCGGACGCTCCCCCCACCTGAACCGCTTTGGCATCTCCATCTCCGAAATCTTCCACAAATTTTTGCACGGACATACCAAACTCGAGCTCATAAATCCCCGGGATTGGCGTATCCCCAGACACGGAAAACACTTTAGAGCCCCTGGAATCCTGAACTCCCAGATCCTTAAACTTCTCGGATCCATATTTAAATATGGAATAGGTATGCGCCAGGGTTTCCACATTGTTGATAACGGTAGGCAATTCTCTATATCCCGAATTGGTTGGATAAGGCGGTTTATTTCTGGGTTCACCTCGAAATCCTTCCATGCTTTCAAACAATGCGCTTTCTTCTCCACAGATATAAGCTCCACTGCCTAAAAATATTTTCACTCTAAAATCAAAACCAACCTTATTCATCATCATATTAAATTCGTCAATGACTTCATTTAACGAATCCACTAAAAATTTATACTCGCCCCGCAGGTATATAAATCCTTGGTGTGCACCAATAATTTTGGCACAAACCGCCATTCCAATCAATACTTTGTCGGGTACTTGCGTCAAAATTTCTCTGTCCTTGAAAGTCCCGGGCTCTCCTTCGTCCGCATTGCAAATTACGTATTTCATGTCACCTTTAGCTTCGGAAGCAAGCTTCCATTTTAAGCCTGTAGGATATCCTGCTCCCCCTCTTCCTTTAAGTCCGGAAATAATTAAATCGTTTATTATGTCTTGTGTTGGTCTTGCCAATGTTTTCTTAAGAATTTGCTCTCCGTCTTGTTCATCCTTAAAAATAAGGTCCAACCTTTTTAAATTTTTCTCTGCCATAGCTCGTTAATTTACCTGAATTGAAGAACTCTCTATTAAATCATCCTGCTTTAAGGATAGTATTATATCCCTTACCTTATCGGGTGTGAGGTCGGTATAAGGCGTATCGTTAATAAGCATGGCCGGCCCCTTATGGCATTGCCCCAAACAATTGGTTTCTAAAAGCGTAAACTTACCGTCATGCGTCGTCTCTCCCAACTTTATTTTTAGTTGCTTCTCCAATTCTTGTATTATGAGGTTTTTTCCGTGCATCATACAAGTAATAGTTTTGCAGATGCGGATAACATATTCCCCCATAGGTTTCGTGTTCAGGAAAGAATAAAACGAGGCGGTTCCAAACACTCGCGCTGCGGATATGTCCAACTCCCTGGCCACTTCTACCATAGCCTCTTCCGACAGGAATTTTTTCTTTTCGACCACTCCTTGCAGAATGGGTAATAAACTTTCGTGATATCGGCCGTACTTGTCAGCCAGACTTTTCACAAGATTTGTCATTTCGGTCATAAGCTGTTTATTTAAGGGTATTATAAAAAGTCATTAGGGAAATTTTTCTTTATTAAGGTACTAACAATACCTATGCTTTTAACTGACATATATCATGTTTTACACCTGTCAAGCATCATTAAAGCCTGATTATCAATGCATATTTAATCTAAATAAATGAAATTGGCAATCTGTTATAATTTGCTTGTTGTAAATGTTTAAATGCCTTATTTTTGCGATAAAGAACTAGGGCATGATGAACAAGCAGCTTCAACGGAAAATAGCTGAAGGGGAACACCAACAACAGGATTTTAAATATGCTATCAACGATTCCAAAAAGATAGCACGTTCCTTAGCTGCCTTTGCCAACACCGATGGAGGAAGTCTTCTTTTGGGCGTTAAGGATAACGGGAAGGTAATTGGTGTTTCGTCAGAAGAAGAGTTTTATATGATTGAAGCCGCAGC
The DNA here is from genome assembly GCF_052400645.1 of Saccharicrinis sp. GN24d3. Taxonomy (NCBI): domain Bacteria; kingdom Pseudomonadati; phylum Bacteroidota; class Bacteroidia; order Marinilabiliales; family Marinilabiliaceae; genus Saccharicrinis; species Saccharicrinis sp. GN24d3. The sequence continues at coordinate 26,564 of NZ_JBQTGI010000031.1, read as the reverse complement.
TCAGATGTACTGCAAACCACCAGTGGATTTCGAAACCATAGAATGGAAAAGTGAAGGTAAAACCGTGCTGGAAATTAAGATTCCAAAAAGCGGCAACAAACCCCACAAAGCACCCAGCAAGGAAGGCAAATACATGGTTTACGTGAGGGTTGATGACCAAAATCTGTTGGCCAATAAAATACTTTTGGAATATTGGAAAGCGCAACAAAAGAACAGCAATCAATTGCTCCGATTCAATAAGCCCGAAAAATTCTTGTTAGAATATCTTTCAAATCACGATTCAATAACCTTTACCCGATTCTATAAACTGGCCAATATACCCAGGTTTAAAGCTGAAAGAATATTGGTGAGCCTCTTATGTATGAATATTATTGATATCCATATTACAGAGAAACAAGTATTTTATACACTATCGGAGAATCCGGATGTGCATCACACTCTTGGGAATTTAGGGTAAAAAGTATACCGCGAATTAAACGCGTTGAACTAATTATTTTCTATCCCGTACAACAGGTACTTCTCCCGTAGTTTAGAATACTCTTCCAAGTCCGGTTTCCAACTACGTTTAATCTCTTCCTCCGATAAACCTGCCCGAATATCTTTGATTAACTGATCATCTCCTGCCAATAAATTAAACCAGCGCTTATTCAATCCAAAACGCTCATCTTGCCCAAATTGTTTGTAGAAAGAGATAAAATAGGACAAGGTAAAGCGATGTGTTAGAGGTTCCCGCCTAAGGTCAATTCCATAACACTTTTTATCCTGTTGTTTGGGATGTTTCGACATACCATCGATACTTCTAGGTGTGAAAGTGAATTCGCCTGCAGTACTATCCGGATAACCGATCACCTGAAACGGGAAATAAGTGCCTCTTCCTACGCTGACATTACTGGCTTCAAAAAAACACAGTGAAGGGTATAAGCGAATTGATGTGTAATTGGGCAAGTTAGGTGAAGGCTTCACGGGTAAATCGTAAGGAGTAGAATGATTCCAGTTTTTCACTTTAACAACATGTAAGTCACACTTTAGACCCTCCGTTAACCAGCCCTCTCCATTAATCATTTGTGCCAACTCTCCTACTGTTAAACCATGAACCACAGGTAAGGGATGCATTCCGACAAAAGATTTATAATCCGGTTTAAGAATAGGCCCATCAAAATAATCGCCATTTGGGTTCGGCCGGTCCAGTACCAGTATTTTGGTTGCTGTTTCTGCACATGCCTCCATCATATAATGCATGGAGCTGATATAGGTATAAAATCTGACACCTACATCCTGGATATCAAAAACAATAATATCCACATCCGCCAGGTGTTCCTTGCCAGGTTTTTTATTTTTTCCGTACAAAGAAACAATGGGAAGACCCGTTTTTGAATCGGTATCGCTTTTTACACGTTCGCCAGCATCGTGCTTCCCTCTAAAACCATGTTCCGGTGCAAAAATTTTAATCACATTGATCCGTTTGCTTAGCAGCGTATCTAATAAATGCGTTCCTTCCACCAAAGAGGAATGGTTTACCAATAGTCCTACCTTTTTATCCATTAGCAAAGGGAGATATTCATCGAAACAGTTGGCAGCAGGAATTATTACACGTTGCGTGGAATTATAACCTTGTGAGGAACAGGAAAAGCAAGTGGAGAAAATCAAAAAATATATTACAATTCGGATAGCAAACATGGGTATTACAATTAGATGAATGAAGCGTGAACGATTGGAAGCTAAAAGACCCCCCTCCCCCACGTCTCCGACGCTGTATTCCATTTAACTACAGGGCCAATGGGAAGAACTATTTTCAGCGCACTTACAATTGACCCGTATAAAACGATATTGACTTTTGACACAATCCCTACTTTTCGTCGATAGTCAAACGCAGCCCTTCGATTATCCCCAGGAACAAAGGTTTGTCTGTTGACAACCAAGAATGGGGCTAACACATTTTTTGTCTTGTCATTCGTTACGAAAAATCTGTGTTAGCCTGTTAAATCGGCGGACCAAAACTACGCCTGTGGTGTAGAGCCAAAGTTCATTGGAATGTTACCACCGGGATGCCCTTCGTCAATATTCTTGATGGGTCCGTGCATGGCTTCATACCGTTTGATATTATCTTGCAAAGCCATCATTAACCTTTTGGCGTGTTCCGGTGTTACCACTACTCTCGACTTCACTTGTGCCTTTGGTAAACCTGGCATAACCCGAATAAAATCCATCACAAATTCCGAAGGTGAATGAGTTATTACTGCCAGGTTTGAATAAATACCTTGACCCACCTCTTCGTTTAATTCAATATTAAGCTGATTCTTGTTTTTTTTATCTTCCATCTTAATTTTATTATAAATCGACCTTAAACCCGCAATATGCATTAGAAAATCTATTACACATTGAAATTGTTTCAAAACATGACACTCCGCTGCTTCACTTCAACTCACCATAACGATGCTACGCCTCGTTTCAGTAAAGCCTTGTTTTATTGCACTTTCAATGTTCACGACGAAGTTCTAATGCATAATCCCGGTTAAATTATATAATTTATTTACAACGGCATAAAAAAAGGGAAGCATTAAAATACTTCCCCTTTATTTATATGTAGTACATTAAACTATTCTTGCTCTTCCTCCACAACCTGATTTTCTACCAAACGATCATACTCATCTTTAGAACCCACTACCAGGTTCTTAAGCGCTCTTTGACCTGTTCCTGCAGGAATTAGGTGACCACAGATTACATTCTCCTTCAATCCTTCTAATTGATCAACCTTACCAGAGATAGCAGCTTCGTTAAGAACCTTGGTTGTTTCCTGGAAGGAAGCAGCCGACATAAAGCTCTTAGTTTGAAGTGCAGCTCTCGTGATACCTTGAAGAATCTGACTAGAAGTTGCAGGAATTGCATCTCTCGATTCAACCAACTTAAGGTCTTTACGTTTCAACTGGGAATTTTCGTCCCTTAAACGACGAGCAGTAACGATTTGTCCGGAACGTAAACTTTCAGAATCACCTGCTTCAACGACAACTTTCTTGGCAAAAATACTGTCGTTCTCGTGCATAAACTCTAATTTGTCCACGATCTGTTTCTCCAGGAATTTAGTATCACCCGGATCATCGATGTTTACCTTACGCATCATCTGACGAACGATAATTTCAAAGTGCTTATCGTTAATCTTCACACCCTGTAGTCGGTACACATCCTGAACCTCGTTTACAATATACTCCTGAACCGCTGTTGGTCCCATAATATGAAGAATATCGGAAGGTGTGGTTGCGCCATCCGACAATGGGATACCTGCACGTACATAATCGTTTTCCTGTACCAGGATCTGCTTAGAAAGCGGCACCAAATATTTCTTTACCTGACCGTTTTTAGAAGTAACCGTAATCTCGCGATTACCACGCTTAATCTTTCCGAATGTTACCTCACCGTCAATCTCGGAAACAACAGCAGGGTTAGATGGGTTACGCGCTTCGAAAAGCTCTGTTACCCTTGGTAGACCCCCTGTAATATCACCTGCTTTACCAACCGCTCTAGGTATCTTCGAAACAATCTCTCCAACCTTAACCTTTTGCCCTTCTTCAACAGAAATGTGAGCCCCTACCGGAAGGTTAAATGTTTTAAGAATTTCACCAGAATCGTCAACGATCTTTAAGGCAGGGTTTTTGGTCTTATCTCTGGTTTCAATGATTACCTTTTCCTTAAACCCTGTTTGCTCATCCGACTCTTCCTTGTAAGTTATACCGTCAAGCATGTTGTCGAAGCTCACCGAACCGGACTTTTCAGATATGATAACCGCATTATATGGGTCCCATTCACAAATCAGATCACCAGACTTAACTTCTGTTCCGTTCTTGATAAATAATTTAGAACCATAAGAAATTGGCTGGTTTGCCAATGCAATACCGGTATTTTTATCAATGATACGCAATTCGGCGAGTCGGCCGATTACTATATCCACATGTTTTCCTTCTTCGTCTTTTGTAGGTACGGTACGCAATTCTTCAATCTCTACTATACCATCATACTTGGCAACAATTCTGCTTTCGGTAGAAATATTACCTGCGGTACCCCCTACGTGGAACGTACGCAATGTAAGCTGTGTACCCGGCTCACCGATCGACTGTGCCGCAATAACCCCAACAGCTTCCCCGATATGAACAAAGTTACCGGTAGCCAGGTTACGTCCGTAACACTTAGCGCATACCCCAACTTTAGATTCACAAGTAAGTACCGAGCGTATTTCAACTCTCTCCAGTGGAGAATCGTTTAAGATTTTAGCTTTTACTTCGTCAATCTCCTCACCTGACTTAACAATCAACTCACCTGTTGTAGGGTGGTAAACATCATGCACGGAAATACGACCTAAGATACGCTCATAAAGCGTTGCCACAATATCCTCATTGTTCTTCACATCAGTAGCGGAAAGACCTCTCAGCGTTCCACAATCATCTTCGGTGATAATAACATCTTGCGATACATCCACCAAACGACGTGTCAAATAACCTGCATCGGCTGTTTTAAGTGCCGTATCCGCAAGACCTTTACGGGCACCGTGCGTAGAGATAAAGTACTCAAGTACCGATAGACCTTCTTTAAAGTTCGAAAGAATCGGGTTTTCAATGATCTGACCACCCGTAGCCCCGGATTTTTGAGGCTTGGCCATCAGTCCCCTCATTCCGGATAGCTGACGAATCTGCTCTTTAGAACCCCTCGCACCGGAATCAAGCATCATATAAACCGAGTTGAACCCCTGTTGGTCGGAACTCAATTGTTTCATTAAAGTGTTGGTCAAACGGGCATTTACGTGTGTCCAGATATCAATAATCTGATTGTAACGTTCGTTATTGGTGATGAAACCCATGTTATAGTTATTCAACACTTCCTCTACTTCTGCATAACCCTCCTTCACCATTTTATTTTTGGCTTCAGGTATGATTACATCGCCAAGGTTAAACGACAATCCGCCTTCGAATGCCATTCTATAACCTAAATTTTTGATATCGTCCAGGAACGCTGCCGTACGGGGAGTACCACAAACTTTCTGCACTTTGCCGATGATATCGCGTAATGCTTTTTTAGTCAATACATCATTAATGAAACCGGCTTCTCTCGGAGCAAATTCATTAAATAAAATACGACCCACCGTAGATTCTATAATTTTTTGTTCAGGTACACCATCTTTGTTCAGATCGTAACCTTTCACTTTAACAATCGCGTGTAAGTCAACCTTTCCTTCGTTATAGGCGATTTTAACTTCTTCTAAATCATAAAAAGTTAAGCCTTCTCCTTTAGCTCCCTCACGAGCTTTGGTCATATAGTACAGACCCAAAACCATATCCTGAGAAGGTACGGTAACAGGTGCACCGTTAGCAGGGTTAAGAATATTCTGCGAACCCAACATCAACATTTGTGCTTCCAGTATAGCAGCATTACCCAGTGGTAAGTGAACCGCCATCTGGTCACCATCAAAGTCGGCGTTAAATGCCGAACATGCCAATGGATGTAATTGGATGGCTTTACCTTCGATCAACTTAGGTTGGAATGCCTGGATACCCAATCGGTGAAGCGTAGGGGCACGGTTTAGCATTACCGGATGTCCTTTTAACACGTTCTCCAGAATATCCCAGACTACCGGGTCTTTTCTATCAACGATTTTTTTAGCGGACTTCACCGTTTTAACTATACCCCGCTCAATTAATTTTCTAATGACGAAAGGCTTATATAGCTCTGCGGCCATTCCTTTGGGAATACCACATTCGTGCATCTTCAATTCAGGGCCAACAACAATAACCGAACGAGCCGAATAATCTACCCTCTTTCCTAACAGGTTTTGACGGAAACGCCCCTGCTTACCTTTTAAACTGTCGCTTAAAGATTTTAATGGACGGTTAGCATCTGTTTTAACCGCATTGGCTTTACGCGAGTTATCGAATAAGGAATCAACAGACTCTTGAAGCATACGTTTTTCATTACGCAAAATTACTTCCGGAGCTTTGATTTCGATCAATCTCTTTAACCGGTTATTTCTGATAATAACCCTACGATAAAGGTCATTAAGATCAGAAGTAGCAAATCTACCACCGTCTAGTGGCACCAAAGGCCGCAGTTCCGGCGGGATAACAGGCACAACCTTTACGATCATCCACTCCGGGCGGTTTCTGCCAACAGACTCGCGGAACGACTCCACCACCTGAAGACGCTTTAACGCCTCGTTTTTACGTTGCTGCGAAGTTTCCGTGTTTGCTTTGTGTCTTAAATCGTATGACAGACTATCTAAATCAAGTCGGGCTAAAATCATGTGAAGCGCATCTGCCCCCATCTTAGCAATAAACTTATTAGGATCGTCATCCTCCAGATATTGGTTTTCCTTAGGTAGTGTATCCAGAATATCCAGATACTCTTCTTCCGTTAAGAAATCCATATACTTAATTCCATCCTCTTCCTTAATACCGGCTTGTATTACTACATAGCGCTCGTAGTAAACGATAGAATCTAATTTTTTTGTTGGTAATCCTAATAAGTAACCTATTTTATTAGGTAGTGATTTAAAGTACCAGATATGTGCCACAGGAACAACCAATGAGATATGTCCCATTCTCTCGCGACGCACTTTTTTTTCTGTAACCTCTACACCACAGCGGTCACAGACGATACCCCGGTACCTGATTCTTTTATACTTACCACAGTGACACTCATAATCCTTCACAGGGCCGAAAATCCTTTCGCAGAATAATCCGTCACGTTCCGGTTTATAAGTTCTATAGTTGATGGTCTCCGGTTTAAGAACCTCACCGCTTGATCTTTCTAAGATTTCTTCCGGTGAAGCTAACCCGATAGAGATTTTTGTAAAACTGCTCTTTACTTTCTGATCTCTTCTGAATGCCATATGTCGACTTCTATTAAATTTAAAACAAATAAGGCAATCATTGAATAATGCCAGGCACTACCCAATGATAAAAAAGGCTTTAATCTAGATTTACACTTAAACCAAGACCTCTAAGCTCATGTAACAACACATTAAGTGATTCCGGAATGCCGGGTTGTGGAAGGGCATCTCCTTTAACGATAGATTCATATGCTTTAGCACGTCCCATCACGTCATCCGACTTAACAGTCAGGATTTCTTGCAGGATATTGGCCGCACCAAAGGCCTCCAATGCCCAAACCTCCATCTCTCCAAAGCGCTGCCCTCCAAACTGGGCCTTACCTCCTAATGGTTGCTGTGTAATCAGCGAGTAAGGACCTATTGAACGTGCATGCATCTTATCTTCTACCATGTGGCCTAACTTCAGCATGTAAATCACACCTACCGTTGCCGGTTGGTGGAATCTGTTACCGGTACCTCCATCGTATAGATAACTCTTACCATACGCCGGCACATTAGCTTTATTAGTCCACTCATCCATATCCTCGAACTTAGCTCCATCGAAAATCGGTGTGGCAAACTTAACACCTAATTCTTTTCCGGCCCAACCAAGCACCGTTTCGTAAATCTGTCCCAGGTTCATCCTTGATGGTACACCAAGCGGGTTAAGCACAATATCTACCGGTGTTCCGTCTTCAAGGAAAGGCATATCCTCCACACGTACAATCCTGGATACAATACCTTTGTTACCGTGACGACCTGCCATCTTATCACCTACTGTGATTTTACGCTTTTTGGCGATATATACTTTGGCCAATTGAACAATTCCTGCAGGGAGCTCGTCGCCGATAGTCAAGTTATATTTCTGACGTTTCTCTTTGGCTTCGTATTCCTGGAACTTCAACAGATAATTATGAATTAATTTTTGGATGACTTCATTCTTATCCTTATCTGTGGTCCATTTGTTAGGGTCGATGTTATGGTAATCGATATCGCTTAAAATCTTTTGGGTAAACTTAGTACCCTTAGATACGATATCAACACCAAAGTAATCCTGAACACCTTGCGAAGTTTTTCCGTTCACCACAGAGAATAGCTTGTCCACCAAGCGGTTTCTCAAATCAGCTACTGAACGGTCGAATTCTTCATCAATCTTAGCGATCAAAGGTTTATCCGATGATCTGGCTTTTCTATCCTTAATGATACGGGAGAAAAGTTTTTTGTTGATAACCACACCTTTTAATGAAGGAGAAGCTTTTAATGATGCATCTTTAACATCGCCTGCTTTCTCCCCAAAGATAGCACGCAATAACTTTTCCTCCGGTGTTGGGTCACTTTCACCTTTAGGCGTAATCTTACCAATCAAGATATCACCAGGCTCAACATGTGCGCCAACCCTAATCAATCCGTTTTCATCCAGATCCTTAGTAGCCTCTTCACTTACGTTCGGAATATCGGAAGTTAATTCTTCCAATCCACGTTTCGTGTCACGAACTTCTAAGGAATACTCATCAATATGTACGGAGGTAAATACGTCTTCACGTACCACACGCTCAGAGATTACAATAGCATCCTCAAAATTATAACCTTTCCAAGGCATAAACGCCACTTTAAGGTTACGACCAAGCGCCAGCTCCCCTTTTTCCGTGGAATATCCCTGCGTCAAAATCTGACCTGCAGTTACGCGTTGTCCCGTAACCACCATTGGTTTCAGATCGATACAAGTATTTTGGTTTGTTTTCTGGAACTTAGGTATCTTATAACGTTTCGTTTCAGAATCAAAACTTACAAATTTTTCGCTCTCGGTAAGATCGTAACGGATCACAATTTCCTCGGCATCGCAGAACTCGATAACACCATCTTTTTCTGCCACTATATTAGTTCTGGAATCACTAATAAGTTTACCTTCCAACCCGGTACCTACAATAGGCGCTTCCGGACGCAATAACGGTACGGCCTGACGCATCATGTTAGATCCCATCAATGCACGGTTCGCATCATCGTGTTCCAAGAAAGGAATTAACGAAGCCGCCACTGAAGCAATCTGGTTAGGGGCCACGTCCATTAGGTGAATTTCCTCCGGTGTTGACAGTGGATAATCCGCTTCTAAACGCGCCTTAATCTTATTGTTCACAAAATTACCTGTTTCATCCAAAGGCGCATTGGCTTGCGCAATTATCAACTCTTCTTCTTCTTCGGCACTTAGGTATTGAACACCGTTGGCAGACAAATCAACCTGACCATCTTTAACCTTACGGTAAGGTGTCTCGATAAATCCTAAATCGTTGATTTTTGCGAATACACACAATGAAGAAATCAAACCAATGTTTGGTCCTTCCGGAGTTTCAATCGGACATAAACGGCCATAGTGCGTATAGTGAACGTCACGAACCTCGAAACCTGCTCTTTCACGCGACAGACCGCCTGGCCCTAAGGCCGACATCCGGCGTTTATGCGTAATCTCGGCCAACGGATTGGTTTGATCCATAAACTGAGACAAAGCATTTGTACCAAAGAAACTATTAATAACCGAAGATAATGTTTTACTGTTGATCAGTTCAATCGGTGTAAAAACTTCATTATCCCTTACGTTCATTCTTTCACGAATGGTACGGGCCATACGTGCCAACCCAACACCAAACTGGTTGGCTAACTGCTCACCTACAGTCCGTACACGACGGTTACTTAGGTGGTCAATATCATCAACTTCGGTTTTGGAGTTAATAAGTTCAATCAAATATTTGATGATTTGAATAATATCAGGCTTGGTCAATACCTTTGTATCCATATCGGTATCCTGTCCCAGCTTTTTATTCAAACGGTAACGTCCTACTTCCCCTAAATCGTATCGTTTATCGGAAAAGAACAGCTTATCAATTACGTCGCGGGCTGTAGCCTCATCTGGCGGCTCGGCGTTACGTAACTGGCGATAGATGTGCAACACAGCTTCTTTTTCGGAGTTACAAGGATCCTTTTGAAGTGTGTTATATATAATGGCGAAGTCAGAAAGGTTCTGATTTTCTTTATGTAGCAATATTGTTTTGGCACCTGAATCAACAATTTCTTCAATGTGCTCATTCTCGATGATTGTTTCGCGATCGATGATAACCTCATTACGTTCGATTGAAACCACCTCACCTGTATCCTCGTCCACGAAATCTTCGATCCATGTTTTAAGGACACGAGCAGCAAGCTTACGCCCTACTACTTTTTTCAATCCTGATTTTGAAACCTTTACTTCGTCGGCAAGATCGAAAATCTCTAATATTTCTTTATCACTTTCGTAACCGATTGCCCGAAGCAAGGTGGTTACCGGTAATTTTTTCTTCCTGTCGATGTACGCATACATCACACTGTTGATATCCGTGGCAAATTCTATCCACGAACCTTTAAAAGGAATAATTCGTGCAGAATATAACTTCGTACCATTAGCATGCGTACTCTGACCGAAGAATACACCCGGAGAACGGTGCAGCTGCGAAACAACAACCCTCTCCGCACCATTGATAATAAAGCTGCCCTTATCTGTCATATATGGCACAGTGCCCAGGTAAACATCTTGTACAACCGTATCAAAATCCTCGTGTTCAGGGTCGGTACAATATAATTTTAGTTTAGCCTTTAAAGGTACACTATAGGTAAGTCCGCGCTCGGTACACTCTTGAATCGAGTATCTGGCCGGATCTATACCGAAATCAAGAAACTCTAGTACAAAATTGTTTCTTGTGTCCGTGATAGGGAAGTTTTCTTCAAAAACATGAAATAAACCTTCTGTTTTTCTTTCTTCAGGAGTTGCTCCCTGTTGAAAGAACTCACGGAACGATTTTAATTGTACTTCTAAAAAATCGGGATACTGCAGTTGATTTTTAATAGAAGCAAAGCTAATCCTTTCGCTTGTGGTATTTGGAGTCATCTATCAACAAAAATTAATTGAACTTATAACATAAATGCATAAAAAGGCCTAGGAACTTATCACCGATAAGTCCCTAAACCGTTCCCTGTAAAAGGTAGTAATAATTACTTAAGTTCAACTTCTGCTCCAGCCTCTGTTAATTGAGTTTTAAGTGCTTCAGCTTCTTCTTTAGTTACTTTTTCTTTCAATGGTGCAGGAGCTTTGTCAACTAATTCTTTAGCTTCTTTAAGACCAACGCCAGTCATCTCTTTCACTAACTTAACGATGGCTAGTTTAGATCCACCAGCTGCTTTAAGAATTACGTCAAATTCTGTTTGCTCTTCAGCTGCGGCCTCTTCGCCACCAGCTGCAGGTCCAGCAACAGCAACAGCTGCAGCAGCAGGCTCAATACCATATTCTTCTTTAAGGATCTCTGCAAGTTCGTTAACGTCTTTCACTGTTAGGTTAACCAATTCCTCTGCAAGCTTCTTTAAATCTGCCATTTTTTCTATTATTAAAATATTGTTTTTTACTTTTTAATTACTCTCTTTCTGCTAGTGTCTGTAGAACACCGTGTATTGTAGAACCCCCTGACTGTAGCGCAGAAATAACATTCTTAGCAGGTGATTGTAATAATGCAATGATATCGCCGATAAGTTCGTCCTTAGACTTAATGCTAACCAGAGCGTCCAGCTGATTTTCACCAACATAAACCGACTCCTCTACATAAGCACTTTTTAATACAGGCTTTTTGTTCTTTTTGCTAAACTCTTTTATTAATTTAGCCGGCACATTACCCGTATTAGAAAAGAATACCGCAGTAGATCCTTTCAACGTTTCATATAGTTCGTCATACTCACCTTCCGACTCCTTAAGCGCTTTCATGAATAAGGTGTTTTTCACCATCATCATTTTCACTTCTTTGCTATAACAAAGTCTACGAAGGTCGCTTGTTTTACCCGAATTCAGATTGCCGGCATCCACCACATAAAAATGACTGTAGTCGGCAATATTTTGTGCGAGTTCTTTAACAAGTAAGCTTTTATCTTCCTTTTTCATGATTCCTTTCTTTTCTGTTAATTAAACATTTAGGCTTCAACCGTTTTGGCTTCAATCCTAATACCCGGACTCATGGTACTTGAAAGACTAATGCTTTTAATATAAGTACCTTTTGCTGAAGAAGGCTTAAGTTTATTAATTACGTTAATAAATTCTCTTGCGTTTTCAACAATTTTGCTCTCATCAAAGGATACTTTACCGATTGAAGCGTGAATGATACCGTATTTATCTACTTTAAAGTCGATTTTACCGGCTTTCACTTCATTTACCGCTTTCCCGATTTCCATTGTAACCGTACCACTTTTAGGGTTTGGCATAAGACCGCGAGGACCTAAAACACGTCCTAATTGTCCTACTTTCGCCATCACACTAGGCATAGTAATAATTACATCAATATCGGTCCATCCGCCTTTGATTTTTTCCACGTATTCATCCAATCCGACGTAATCGGCTCCTGCACTTTTCGCTTCCTCCTCTTTATCAGGGGTACACAAAACAAGTACACGAACTTCTTTACCAGTACCGTGTGGCAGAGTACAAATACCTCTCACCATCTGGTTCGCCTTTCTAGGATCAACACCTAACCGTACGTCAACATCTACCGAAGCATCAAATTTTGTGTTAGTAACTTCTTTCACCAATTTGGCTGCATCCTCAAGCGAATATTGCTTTCCGGCTTCGATTTTATCTAACGCTAACTTTTTATTTTTTGTTAGTTTTGTCATATCTCCAAAATGGTATTAATTAGTTATCACCAGGGAATTCACCGCTAACGGTAATACCCATACTTCTGGCAGTTCCGGCCACCATCTTCATGCCGGAGCTCACTGTAAAACAATTCAAATCAGCCATTTTATCTTCAGCGATCGCTTTAACCTGGTCCCACGATACTGAACCTACCTTTTTACGGTTTGGCTCAGCAGAACCACTTTTAAGCTTAGCAGCATCTAAAAGTTGAACAGCTGCCGGTGGTGTTTTGATCACAAAGTCGAAAGACTTATCTGAGTACACCGATATAACAACTGGTAAAACTTTACCTGCTTTTTCCTGAGTTCTGGCGTTGAATTGCTTACAAAACTCCATAATATTCACACCTTTAGCACCCAATGCAGGCCCCACAGGTGGTGAAGGGTTTGCCGCTCCACCTTTTATCTGTAATTTGATAAAAGTTTCTACTTCTTTAGCCATGTAGCAATTCGTATTAAAATTAATATATATAAGAAATCGGTCTCTTTGTTCTTGCAGTGATAAAAGACGAGTCTTTTATGGAAGCTTAAACATACAAGGGAAAGTGACCTATTGTTCTTTTTCTACTTGAAGGAAACTCAACTCCAAAGGTGTCTTTCTACCAAAGATCTTTACCATCACCTGAAGTTTTCTTTTCTCTTCGTTCACTTCTTCTATAACACCGTTAAATCCGTTAAACGGCCCGTCAATTACTTTAACTGTTTCACCTACAAAGTACGGTACGTTGAGTTCCTCATTTTCCGCATCGGACAGCTCGTCCACCTTACCTAAAATTCGATTTACTTCTGAAGTACGTAAAGGTACTGCACTGTTATCCCTGTCGCCTAAAAATCCGATGACATTGGGGATACTTTTTAAAATGTGCGGCACTTCTCCAACAAGAGCTGCTTCTATCATCACATATCCCGGAAAATAATTCCGTTCCTTGCTGATTTTTTTCCCGTTACGTATTTGATAAACCTTTTCTTGCGGTATCAGAACCTGGGCGATATAATCTTGTAAATTCAGACGTTCAATTTCGCTTTCAACGTACTCTTTTACCTTTTTCTCCTTACCACCGATGGCTCTAAGCACATACCATTTTTTTTCTAGGTTACTCATCTGCACAAAATCTTAGTATAGTTGCTTGTAAATCCAATCTAGTGTCTTCTCAAATGAAAAATCCATTCCATAAACAATTGTGGCAATAATTGCAGTTGCAACCATTACTACCAAAGCACTATTTTGCAATTCGGACCAAGTAGGCCATGACGTTTTATTTACTAATTCGTTTTGAACGTCTTTAAAGTAATTAACAATCTTGCTCACTAGTTTATCTCTTTAATATCTATCAAAGTTTTAAATCTCCGACAGGTTCCTGTGTACACTGATGTTTGAAACACCTTGATTCTTTTCACTAATTTGCCGGATAACCACCGATTTAACGATTTTCATCCGGCTTTGCACGGGATAAGAGACTCGAACTCCTGACACCTGGTTTTGGAGACCAGTGCTCTACCAACTGAGCTAATCCCGTGTTTAAAAATGGAAGGGAAAAACCCTTCCATTGAACTTTATGCTGTTTGTTGATTACTCAACAATTTCAGTTACCTGACCTGCACCTACTGTTCTACCACCTTCTCGGATAGCAAAACGTAGACCTTGATCGATAGCTACCGGGTAAATCAGCTCAACGTTAATAGTTACGTTATCGCCAGGCATTACCATTTCGGTACCTTCCGGAAGTGTAATCTCACCGGTTACATCAAGCGTACGAAGGTAGAACTGAGGACGGTATTTGTTGTGGAAAGGAGTGTGACGACCACCTTCTTCTTTCTTCAATACATAAACCTCGGCTTTAAATTTGGTATGTGGTGTAATTAGTCCCGGAGCACCAAGAACCATACCTCTTTTTACTTCGTTTTTGTCGATACCACGTAACAACAAACCTACGTTATCACCAGCTTGTCCGTCGTCAAGAATCTTACGGAACATCTCAACTCCTGTACATACAGTTTTCTTACCTGCAGCACCAAGACCTATAATTTGCATTTCGTCACCGGTATGGATTGTACCTGTTTCGATACGACCTGTAGCAACAGTACCACGACCTGTAATAGAAAATACGTCTTCGATAGGCATCAAGAAAGGCTTATCAACATCACGCGGAGGAATTGGAATCCAAGTATCCACGGCATCCATAAGCTCCATGATTTTTTCAACCCACTGTGGTTCTCCGTTCAATGCTCCAAGAGCAGATCCCTGAATAACCGGCGTGTTGTCACCATCAAACTCATAGAAGTCTAACAGTTCACGGATTTCCATCTCAACAAGCTCTAAAAGCTCCTCGTCGTCAACCATATCCACTTTGTTCATGAAAACTACCAATTTTGGTACGTTTACCTGACGTGCTAATAGGATATGCTCGCGAGTTTGAGGCATAGGACCATCCGTAGAAGCTACTACGATGATGGCACCATCCATCTGTGCAGCACCTGTTACCATGTTTTTCACGTAATCGGCGTGACCCGGACAGTCAACGTGTGCATAGTGACGATTTGCCGTTGCATACTCAACGTGCGCACTGTTAATTGTAATACCCCTTTCTTTCTCTTCAGGAGCATTGTCAATTTGATCAAAATCCTTTGCTTCAGAAAAACCTTTATCTGCCAATACTTTTGTGATTGCAGCAGTTAAAGTAGTTTTACCGTGGTCAACGTGACCAATTGTACCGATGTTCACGTGAGGCTTTGACCTGTCATAATGTTCTTTAGCCATAACTCGAATAATTAGACAATTAGATATTAACTTATAATTTTTTAAAATTCCGAACCAGAATAGAGCCAATGATGGGATTTGAACCCATGACCTCTTCCTTACCAAGGAAACGCTCTACCCCTGAGCTACATCGGCAAATGAGCGGGAGACGGGATTCAAACCCGCGACCCTTAGCTTGGAAGGCTAATGCTCTATCAGCTGAGCTACTCCCGCTTTTTTTGATTCGGGGCTACAAAGGTAATGATTTATTAATCAAAAACTTCGCAAAACCCCGGATAATTTTCAATATTTTCCGGTTCTTGTGGGGAGAGCAGGATTCGAACCTACGAAGACGAAAGTCAGCGGAGTTACAGTCCGCCCCAGTTGGCCACTTTGGTATCTCCCCAAATAACCTTTTCTTTAAAAGGTCGTATATTTACATTCAATAGGCTGATCACTTTTCAACAACCAGCCTATCTTTAGCTTATTTAGGTATTTTATTTACGTTCTTAAAACGGTGTGCAAATGTATAATATATTTTTCAAACACCACAGAAATATTTGTTTTTTTTTACACTCTCCACAACAAATATTCACCCACTCTTATTAACACACTGTTCAACAATTGCTTAAGTCAGTAAAAAAACTTGCAACTGTTGGATCACATACCTTTATTTCACTTTCTCTTTTTTCTTTATCAATTGCTTTCGAAGCGCTTCGCAGCAAAGATCAATTGCTTCTTCAAAAGTCTTTGTTTGTTTTTTGGCAAACAACTCTGTACCGGGCACCTTCAAGCCAATTTCTGCCACCTTGTTTTCAGTTGTTTCTGATTTGTCGAGCTTCAATATCACTTCTGCATCGATTATCCTATCGAAAAATACATCCAACTTGTTTACCTTTTGCTCGATAAATCCCTTCAACTTATCAGCAGCATCAAATTTTACTGATTGAATTGTTACGTTCATATGAAATCCTCCTTTTATTAAGACCGCGGATGGGCCTGATTATATATATCGGTTATTTTCTCGAAACTGTTGTGCGTGTATACTTCCGTCGCATTCAAGTTCGAGTGTCCTAAAAGTTCCTTTATGGCATTTAAATCCGCTCCGGCATTCAGCAATGAAGTTGCAAAAGAATGCCGTAAAACGTGTGGACTTTTTTTATGGAGTGTAGTGACCAAGCTCAAATATTTATTCACAACCCGATAGACTAATTTATGGTATACTTTTTCACCTTTTCCTGTAAGGAAAAAAGCACCTGCTTTGTTCATTCCAAATTCCCGGTTCCTCACTTCAACATATTCGCTAACCAAAACAACAAGCTCTTTATACATGGGGATTAATCGATCTTTATTGAATTTTCCGTTCACGCGAACAACGCCTTCCTTCAAATCAAAATTACGATCGCTTAAATTCACCAGTTCAGACAAACGCATACCCGAACCATAAAACAATTCTAGAATCATTTTATCGCGCACGCCTTCATAGTCATTTGCAAAGGGAATATCATCCAACAAATGATTCATTTCAGAATCACGAACAAAAACCGGTAATCGCTTGGGAATTTTCGGAGTGACTACTCCATCAACGGGGCTGGCCTCAACAAGTCCCTCTCTCATTTGAAATTTGAAAAAGGACTTTAAGGCCGTAACTTTTCTGCTTACACTCTTGGGGGCCATTCCGTCTTTTACCAACTTCACCACCCAACTGCGCACGAACTTAGTAGATATCCCACTTAATTCGTGCCTGTTATTATCTTTGCAGAAAGACAAAAACTGTTCGAGATCGCAGCGATAAGACTTAAGCGTATACTGCGAACTGCGCTTCTCGAACTCTAAATATTTTAAAAACGATTGAATTGAAATCATCCAAGGTCACATCTAACTTTACCGTTAAAACGAATATACAAAAATTACCGTAAAATGACCTAATTATTTTACTATTCCTCGTTTTGTTGCAATTGCTGAACGTAAATTGCTTTTTTCACTTCCTCTCTTCTCTCAACTGAAGGTTTTGTAAAAGCCTGACGCGAACGCAACTCGCGCATAGCACCGGTCTTTTCGAATTTTCTTTTGAATTTCTTCAATGCTCTCTCGATATTCTCACCTTCTTTAATTGGAATAACAATCATAATTTTCTCCTTTTATTTTTTACTTGCGTACAAATTCATTTACTAACCCTCAAACAATCAATCGATTCCAAAGACTTTTTTGGCAATACCTCAATTATTTGCGGGTACAAAGAAACTAAAGTTTATTCATTGCAGCAAATAATTGGATAATATTTTTGTATGTCACCCAAAATAAGTCCACAGTTTGCAATCAGCTTTCTGCAGTCATTAGACATAATCGTACACAGCGTATTACAATCCGATTGCTAGTAGCTTGACAAGAAAAAAAAAAGGACAGCACCCTTAGGCTCTATTTTTTCCATACCAGGTAATGTTTTATCCTTTCCCAATCTTTTTGATTGATCGATTTAAGTTTTAGAATATCTTCTTCATTGGGCAGTTTCTTTTTACGATATAAATTCTTCAGATCTTTTGCCTGTTGATAGCTGAAATAACCGTGCTTACTAATTTCCTCTACTTTTAGCCCGTGAGGATTTATTTTCTTTATCAATCCGGTATCCACAGAAACATTTTCCTTTAAGCTACAATACAGCTCATCTGAAATTCCATATACATCATTTAATTGCGACTTTTGATAAAACCCTCCCAGTGAATTACGGAAATTAACAATTCGTGCCGATAATTTGCTTCCTATTCCCCTCATCAGTTTCAACCGGGTTGTGTCGGCCGAATTTAGCTCGATGTACAATTTTACATGCTCCTCTGACTCCAAGGTTGTCACCGGCGTTGGCTCACTATTTTTTTTCAACCAGCGCAACAGGTATTCTTCGGGATACTTTTCGACTTTATCCAATGGAAGGGATTTTGTGATTCTATTGTTTTGCAGATGATCGAGAATTTCTTTCCTGATTATATCAGAGTCAATCATCCTTTCCCAAAAAATCTCATCTTGATTGTTGAAATTGATCCATGCCATTTTTTCCGATGCGTCTACCCGCTCCTTTTCAACCGCATCATTCCGAACAATTTCTACCTCATCGGGTAATAATATAAATTCCCATAACTTGAAATAAGTGGAGGAATCCATCCCGTAAACTTTCAATAAGTCGTTCTTACTTGTGAAATTTCCCACTTTATTCCTAAAACCAATAACCGATTTGCTTTGGTAGCTGCTTAAACCCAGCGCCAACAATTCTTCCGTAGATACCAAATTAGGGTTAAACAGGAAAAGCGAATCTGATTTTTCGGCATACTTACCGGCCACTAGTTCATTATTTAGTGCCTTTACCTGTTCCACAAAATCTTTATCAAATTCCTTGGAAACAAAATACCAGGCCCAATATGGCATCGTAAAACGTATGATAAGAACGATCAGAATTAAGGAGAGCAGGACAATGATGCCCCTTTGTTCGCTACGAGTATATAAAAAGAAGCCCTCCCACATAAGAATAAACGTTAAGTTCGATAGATCAATTTAACGTTTTTCTTAGCAAAAGAAAAATATTTATTCAATAATATTATTTATACCAATAGTAAAGCACTAAATTTCAGCGCCATGAATAATAAGTTGCCCAATATCACCTTAACAATCCAAGATTGTTCATAAACACCAAAGCGACAGCAACAGGAGCCAACACTTTAACAATAATCATAAATACATTCAACACTGCTACTTTTCCGCCATGCGCCTCAAGCTCTTCCTTCACTTGATCTTTCCCTAAGAACCATCCTATAAATATGGATATTAATATTCCCCCAAGCGGTAAGAGAAGATTCGAGGAGGTCCACTCAAAAGCATTGAACAATTTGGGATAGATCACGCAGAAAACCCCCAGGATTATCATTAAGAAAGCGCCCAGAATAGTCGCCGGTTTTCGGGACAACCTCAGTTCATCGGTAAAATAAGCCACTACAACTTCGAGTAAGGAAACGGATGAAGTAAGGGCTGCAATCAACAACAGCACAAAAAAGGCTGCTGAGAAAAAATACCCGCCAGCCATTTGATTAAAAATATTGGGCAAGGTAACAAATACTAATCCCGGGCCCGCGTCGGGCTGAATGCCAAACGCAAAGACTGCGGGAAAAATAGCGACACCTGCCAAAACGGCAATCAAAGTATCTACCAATGATACCGATACCGCGGTATGAAGCAAGTTCTCTTTCTTCTGCACGTAACTTCCATAGGTTGCTATAGCGCCCATTCCAATACTTAGAGAAAAGAAAGCCTGGCCTAATGCCTCCAAAACCACATTACCTGTTATCTTAGTAAAATCGGGTTGAAAGAGAAACGCTAACCCATCCCCGGCTCCTTTGAGCGAAGAGGATTTTATGCATAGAATTACGATGATCAAAAGCAAGACAGGCATTAATATTTTAGCATATCTTTCTATTCCTTTTTTAACACCTCCCATAACAATACCTGCGGTTAACAACATAAACACCACCAGGTAAAAAACAGGGCGCCACAGCGAAGTTGAAAAGCCCTGGAACAAAGCAGAAAGCTGACCGGGAGTTTTATCGGCTAGTTGATTTCCAAATGCCAAAACAGTATACTCAACTGTCCAGCCGGCCACAACCGAGTAAAAAGAGAGAATTAGAAAGGCCGCTGCCACGCCCATTACACCCACGATCCGAAAAAATCTCACATTGGGACTTAAGACTTTCAAAGCCCCAAAAATGCTTTTTTGCGACCGACGACCAATGATTAACTCGGACAACATTACAGGTATGCCTATAGCTACAATAAAAAACAGGTAAATCAGAAAGAATGCCCCACCACCGTTTTCACCCAAAACATAGGGAAAACGCCAGATATTTCCCAAGCCTACAGCAGAGCCTGCAGCTGCTGCTATTACACCGAACTTACCACTAAAGCTGTCCCGATTGTCCATAATTTTTTTAAACAGGTAAATAAGAAATTAGCGATTGAATAAATCCAGAAGCCCTAGGTTTTTCATAAAAACCAATGCAATGGCTATGGGCGCAAATATTTTTAATATAACTATTAATACACCTACCACTTTCACCTTACCCCCATGTTCTTCCAGCTCTTCTTTTGTTTGTTGCTTGCCAATAATCCATCCTACAAATACTGAAATTAGTATTCCACTAATTGGCAACATGAAATTGGAAGTAACATAATCGAAGGAATCAAATAAAACAGGGTATATTACACAAAACACACCTAAGCCAGTTACCAATGCAGCTGCAAGCCACGTTGCTTTTTTTCTATTTAAATGGATTTCTTCGGTAATATATGCCACAACAACTTCTAACAAAGAAACCGATGAAGTTAAAGCGGCAATCAGCAACAAGATAAAAAACGCGACGGCAAAAACGTAACCTCCGAACATTTGGTTAAAGATATTTGGCAATGTCACAAATACCAATCCCGGTCCTGCATCGGGTTCGATGCCGAAAGCAAATACGGCAGGAAAAATGGCGACGCCTGCCAACACAGCAATCAGTGTATCCGCAATAGAAACAGAAATTGCGGTATTTAATAGATTCTCTTTCTTTTGGATATATGAACCATAAGTGGCTATAATACCCATACCTATACTTAACGAAAAGAATGCCTGTCCAAGGGCTTCAAGTACCACATTGCCATTGATTTTTGAAAAATCCGGCTGAAAGAGGAAAGATAAGCCCTCGACTGCCCCATCCAACAGAACCGCATTAACGCAGAGCACCAGAATAATCACAAATAAAATCGGCATCAGTACCTTTGTATATTTTTCAATCCCGTTTTTTACACCCCCAATAACAATACCGGCTGTCATGGCCATAAATACCACCAAGTACAAAATGGGCCGCCCAACAGAGCTTGAAAAATCCGAGAACATATCTGTCAGTTGCTCCGGGGTTTTATCCACCAGCTGGTTAGCTGCAGCCAAGATAGTATATTCAACCGTCCAGCCGGCCACAACTGCATAAAATGATAGAATTAGAAAAGCTGCGGAAACCCCCATTACACCCACCACTTTAAAGAACTTAAGTTTGGGCGCCAAAACCTTAAACGCTCCGAACACACTGCGCTGCGCCTTTCGTCCAATTAAAAGCTCCGAAAGCATAACCGGAACTCCAATAGCTATAATAAAAAACAGATAGATTAAAAGAAAAGCTCCCCCTCCATTCTCACCTAACACATAAGGGAAACGCCATATATTCCCCAATCCTATGGCAGAACCTGCTGCCGCTGCAATTACACCAAACTTGTTGCTAAAGCTATCTCTTTTTTGAGTCATTATTTTTGACTTTTAGATAATGGACATGACCTGGCAGCCTGCAAGCTGCGTAAATAGACTAAACCGGAATGAAAGAGTCCACTCCGTTTAAATATACAATCCTTAATCAATCCGTTTTTTTTAATAAGGGCATAAAAAAACTAAAAAAGTATATAAAAACAAAGCCCCCACCGAAATGATGAGGGCTTTTGACCTAAATAAGGCTTATATACTTAAAGTACATCAACGCAGTTAAGGTCGTTGAATGCAACTTTTAATCTTTCAATCAAAGAAACCTGTCCTTCGCGCAACCATTTACGCGGGTCGTAATATTTCTTGTTAGGCTTATCGTCACCTTCCGGGTTACCGATTTGACTTTGCAAGTAATCGTGGTTCTGAGCTTCGAACTTACGAATACCGTCCCAAGTAGCCCACTGCGTATCCGTATCGATGTTCATTTTGATAACACCATAACCGATAGCCTCACGGATTTCCTCCAAAGAAGAACCTGATCCACCGTGGAAAACGAAGTTTACCGGGTTCGTAGCTAAACCGTGCTTCTTTTCGATGAATTTTTGAGAGTTATCAAGTATTTTTGGAGTCAGCACAACGTTTCCTGGCTTATACACACCATGCACGTTACCAAAAGAGGCTGCAATGGTGAAGTTAGAGCCAACCTGGCTTAATACCTCATATGCTTGGTTCACTTCTTCTGGCTGAGTATAAAGTAGCGCATTATCCACCTCAGAGTTATCAACACCGTCTTCCTCTCCACCGGTGATACCTAACTCAATCTCGATAGTCATACCGATTTTGTTCATTCTTTCGAAATATTGCTTACAAAGCTCCAGGTTTTCTTCTAGAGGCTCTTCAGAAAGGTCAAGCATATGGGAGCTAAAAAGAGGCTTTCCAGTTTCTTCGAAATGCTTTTCGCCAGCATCTAAAAGACCGTCGATCCAAGGAAGTAATTTTTTAGCCGCATGGTCTGTGTGCAGAACAACAGGTACACCATAAGCCTCGGCAACCATATGAACGTGCTTAGCAGCTGATACAGCTCCCAAAATTTGTCCTTGTTGTCCTTCAAGACCAATACCCTTGCCTGCATAAAATGCAGCACCTCCGTTTGACAACTGGATGATTACAGGAGAATTTACAACTTTTGCAGCTTCTAAGACCCCGTTGATAGAATCAGTACCAACAACGTTTACCGCAGGTAGCGCAAACCCATTCTCTTTAGCAACTTTGAATAATTTGCTTACGTCATCACCAGTTACAACACCTGGCTTTACAACATCCAAAACTCTTTGTTTCATTATGTCTATTATTTAAAATTTAGAGACCTTCCTGCCATAGTTAACAGGCAGAAATTTATATAAAATATACTATTTCAAATTTATTGCGCAAAAGTACAAAATAAAACGAACTTTTACTCGTAAAACCTTGTTGGATTGCATTAAAAATGATAATTGTTAGGTTTTTCAACTATAAATGAGCTTTGACAAGCCAAAACCCAATTTTGCATTGGCCTGCTTAAATTAGAACGGATATCCGATAGCAAAATTAAAAGCAGCATCATCCCAGGAATACGGCCTGGTACCCACAAGCCATCTTTTTCCACTAGACTCAACCGGATCACGTAACTTAACCCCCATATCCACCCTGAAAATAAAGTATTTTAAATCGAAGCGCAAACCTAACCCTGTACCAACGGCCAGTTTCTCACCAAAATTTTTAAACGTAAACAATCCTCCTTCGGGACTAATGTCCTTTCGGATGGTATAAATATTCCCGATATCCAAAAAGAATGCACCTTCCAGCATCCAAAATAAATTAAAGCGATATTCAGCATTCATCTCGAGCTTGATATCCCCTGTTTGGTTGTAGTAATTAGCATCCTCTGAATCATAAGAACCAGGCCCTAATCCGCGCACAGGCCAGGCACGAATACTGTTGGCACCTCCGGAGAAGTATCTTTTTTCAAAAGGTAATACATTTAAATTACCATAAGGATAACCCACGCCCAAATAAAACCGGTATGCCATACTGTTAATCCGGTTCATATAGTGATGGTAACGGATATCAATGTCGCTTTGAAGATACTGCGCATACCTTACTCCCAGCACCTCAAAATAATCACCGTCCTCATCCTGTACTTGGGTATCCAAGGCATTTGATACGAGATTAAGAATATTTCCCGCTTCTTCAATATTCCAGTTAATATACCAAAAATCAGTGCGCGTATTTACCTTTTGCTCATTATAAACCAAAGAATAAGAAGTACTGGATATTAAGTGATTCTCATATGAATATTTTAAATAGGTATTGCTGATTATAGAATCGAACTCTGCATTTACAGCAGGTATACCTATATAATTAATACTCAAAGGTGCCAGTGTATGTGCGGTATTCTTGTTCGACTTCCAAAGATAACTTATTTTCCCCGTAGCAATCGTCCTGGTATAGTCGGGGCGGCGTTGATGATTGTACGCTACCGACAATGATGTTTTAGGATTATATCTTTTACGGAACCGTTGGATTTTAAATGGCATCCAAAATTTTGGAAAAACAATCTTGGTTTCGCCGCCTATTTCCAGTGTACTGAAAGGATCCTCCTGTCTATCAAACTGGTTTTGAATGGAAGCCCCGAAACTAAAGCTGAATTCCTCGGCTCCCCTAAACAGGTTTTTATGCTGGTATTTCAGGTTTCCTCCGGCCCCCAGGTTACCGGACGAGTTTATTCCCTCTATATCGATGGAATACGACTGGTACTTGGCAGGCACCAGTTGAATATAACAATCGAGCCATTTATCGTCAGTTCGGGCGGTGTCGGGTGCGGTTGCCCTTTCGAACCGGATATTGACAAAACGATAAAGCTTTAAGCTGGATAGCAATGTTTGGGTTCGGTCCACCAATTCGGCACTGAACAATTGTCCGGGTTCTATATAGGTGGAATTATACAGGACATTAGGATCTACCTTAACTTTATCGATATATAAAAAATAACAATCGTTAATCAACAAAGTATCGAATTTAGAGAAATAGGCATCCTTTTGGGCCAGTGCCTTATGGGTATCGTATCCCATCCTGTAATACACGTTTTTGATACGAAATGTTGGGTGCACAAAGGTAGTATCCTTATCTCTGCCCAGTTCTTTTCTGGCATTTTTCACAATCACCGAGTCGTTGACCATAAACGATCCCAAAGTACTATCGGCCTTAAAATAAATAAACTCCTTGGAGAAATTGTAATAGCCTTTGTTTCTGAGACTGCGGGTAATTCGTTCCCTTTCGGCATCGTGTAACGCCACTTCAAAAGGCTTGCCTTTTTTAAGCAGGCTACGTTTCTTTTCTTCCAAAACCAGCTTGCCTATTATTGTATCTTCTGCCTTAAAAGCTATATTGCCTAGCTTAAATTGCCTACCCTTATCAATATCATATATTACCTTTACCTTTTTTTTAGACGCATACACCAAACTATCTCGTACTTTAGCATGAAAATAGCCTTTATTTTTCAGGAAAACCCCAAGTTGATCAGCGGTTTGGCTTGCCAGCAGCCCATCGTACAAAACAGGCGCTTCCCCAATTCGGCGTAACCATTTATTGATTTTTTTAGCGGTATCTTTTCCCGCCAAATTATACAAGCCCAAATGAAATTTCAATGTGCCAAAAATCCTTACATTCCCGCGCTGTTTTACAAAAGGCATAAACCTTTCCTTGGAAATATCCCGCGGATTATTCTTGATTACAACTTTTTTAAGCAGATACTCGTTTCCGGGAACGTTTTTTACAGAACTACACGAAGCTGCAAATATTGCCAATAAAAGGATTATATAGTATAATAACTGCTTCAATTCGTTTATAAGCTTTCGTATAAAAGTAATTTTACCTGTAGACTAATCTAGCAAAATTTGATCCGTTTGGGTGATTTTTACGCAAAAGTATCTAATTACATTGGAATAAAGTAAATTTGCACCCAACTATATTAAAAAAATGATCAGTCAAAACAAAATTAAACTCGTCAATTCCCTAAATAAAAAAAAATACAGGGATATAAATCAACTGTTTATCGCCGAAGGAGAAAAACTGGTAATGGATCTAATCCAAGGGCAAGTTCAAGTTTTCGAACTATTTGTGCGAGAAGGTTGGACAGGTATAACACAATTGCCACCAGAAATAAATTGTACCGAAACAACAGAACAATATCTTAAAAAGATTACGCAGCTCAAAACCCCTCCACCGATTATTGCCATTTGCAAGATACCTCAAACCGAAATAAACAGCTATACCTGGAAGGATAAACTGACAATTGCGTTGGATGACATACAGGACCCGGGAAACCTGGGAACCATTATACGTTTGGCCGACTGGTTTGGCATTGAAAACATAGTTTGCTCGCAGAATACCGCAGATGCCTATAATCCAAAGGTAGTGCAAGCTACAATGGGAGCTGTTGCCCGCGTTCAGGTTTACTATACCAACCTGGAAGAATTTTTAGAAAAACAGCTTAAAAACCATATACCTGTATATGGTACCTTTTTAGATGGCGAGAATATTTACCAACAAGATTTATCTGAAAACGGAATTATCGTTATGGGTAACGAAGGAAAAGGAATTTCTTCCGCTATAGAATCGTTAGTCAGCAAAAAATTACTTATTCCTACCTTTTCGAAAAACAAGGACCAATCCGAATCCTTGAATGTTTCGACGGCTACGGGGATTATTCTTTCGGAGTTTAGAAGAAGATAATGTGTTCATCAGTCAATAGTGCATTGGCAATAGCATTAAACCCTGACAAAGAAAATCATCATATCGGTGTTTAACCCGCCATATGCATTAGAAATCCTGTTACGCAATTAAACCACTTCAAAACAAGCCATTTCACTAACTCGCTTCAACGCACCAGAGCGGTGCTCCCGAAAGTAATCAACGATTTTATTTAGCAAGAATACATTACACTATTTAAATCTAAAGTCAAGTTTGTAGTT
>NZ_JBQTGI010000030.1:0-44563 GCF_052400645.1 Saccharicrinis sp. GN24d3 | reverse complement strand
TATCTCTAATCTTAAGGCAAAATCGCCTTTCTAAATAGCCGATATAATTATGTTGCCTTGGATACCTGAGTTGTTACTTTTTTTTTAATCTGTCAAAGTAGAATTAAGTAAACACAATTACACTAACCTGAACCCAATATTAATTAACAGGGTAGTAAAATCAATTTAACAATTACAATCCAAACGTAACTCAATATGAAGATTTTCTTCGGTTCTGTCGCATTAAACCCACATGATTTTTAAAAGCATACACTATTTAATTATTACGAAGCCAAAGAATTAAATCATTTAAATGTAGTTGATTTTGAATCTATAATATGATTTTCTCCAATGATATTTATAATTTCAATTCCTGCCAGAGTTCATTGTGCTGACTCAAGGTCTTTAAATCCTCTACTGATGACTATTTTTCTTTTGATGTTACGATGATCCTGTTTGGCAATGTTGTTCAAACACTTGCATTGTCTCCATTTTACATTCTTAAAATTTCTCTTGTTGAATGTCATTATTCCTTCTTTATTTGCTCCACTCTTATCGATACTTATAACACGTGGGATACTGTTGTTCCCAATCGCTTTATTTAAATACTTCTGAGCAAATCCTTTCATTCTTCTCTTGATAATTAAGCAACCTATTGTATTTCCATCCTTATCCACCGCGCTCTATATAATACCAATAACAACATGAAATGAGCCTTAATTTGAAATAAACTGCCTGGAGGATTTTTGCTTTGGGATATCGGTGGTACTTGAACATATAACCTATGTTTTTGTGGAAAGGTAAAATTAGCAAGTATTAAAAATCAAACTACATAGAATCTGCTGAAAAAGTTCAATTTTTGCAATAACCTGTTGATAACTAAAGTAAAAGGTTAATAAAGGAATCCCCTAGAATTCATTAAGTGCAAGGCTTTTAATAAATTAGTATCAAAAGCCTTGCAGATATGATCAATTACACACCACAAAATCAGTTGAGACTAGAATTATTTAAGCATCCGTTCGAAAAAGAGTTGGATAAGAAAAATAGATGGGTAGTTTTAGTGGAACTGATACCATGGGATGAACTAGCGTCAGTTTATTGTCAAAAATTAAATTCTACCACGGGCCGAAAAAGCGTAGATGTAAAAACTGTCATTGGTGCATTAATTGTAAAGCACAAACTTAACCTGGATGACAGGGGTACTATTGATATGATATCTGAAAATCTCTATATACAGTACTTTTGCGGGCTAAAGGAATTTACGGTAGATTCGGCTTTTGATCCAAGTTTGTTTGTCGAAATCAGGAAAAGAATGGGAGGCAAGGAATTCGATGCCTTTAACAAGATTGTAATAGAGAAGTCAGAAAGAATAAAGCCACACCAGTCCAGGTTAAAAAGAAAAGATGATAGCCACAGTGATGGAAACAAAGGCACACTGAAGGTAGACGCTACTGTTGCGGACCAGGAGATAACCTATCCCACAGATCTTAAACTTCTGAACGAATGCCGTGAGAACCTGGAGCGGATAATTGATTTGTTGCATAACCACTCGATAGATAAAAAGAAGCCTAGAACCTACCGAAGGGTTGCCCGCAAGGACTACCTTGCTGTGGCTAAAAACAAGAAGAAGAGTTCAAAAGCCATCAGGAAAGGCATGAGAAAACAACTCCAATATGTCAGCCGGGACATTAAGATAGTTGACAGGCAGATTCTTGATTTAGATAGCAAAGTCAAGTTAAGCCATCGCGATTTGGAAATATTATCAACAATCCGGAAAATATACGATCAACAAAAGGTAATGTACGATACCAAGACCCATAAGTGTGATAACCGAATTGTAAACCTATACCAGCCTTTCGTGCGGCCAATAGTTAGGGGAAAGGATAAGTCAAAAGTAGAGTTTGGATCAAAGTTTAACATGAGTGAAGTGGGTGGTTT
Organism: Saccharicrinis sp. GN24d3; assembly: GCF_052400645.1. Classification (NCBI taxonomy): domain Bacteria; kingdom Pseudomonadati; phylum Bacteroidota; class Bacteroidia; order Marinilabiliales; family Marinilabiliaceae; genus Saccharicrinis; species Saccharicrinis sp. GN24d3. The sequence goes on along the minus strand of NZ_JBQTGI010000030.1, from coordinate 42,646 downwards.
TTGCCGAATAGATAAGTTTAGCTGGGATGCATTTAACGAGGGAGCTGATGTTAAACTTCAGGTAGAAAATTTTAAAGATCTGTATGGCAGATATCCAAAGTACTTTCTTGGCGATGGCATCTATTTAACACGTGAAAACAGAGGTTTTTTAAAGCTGAATAATATCCAGATTGTCGGGAAACCATTTGGCCGACCACCTAAAATCAAAGTGTCATCAGCTCAAAAACATTATAGGAAGAAGAATCCTGCAGAAAGGAATCACGTTGAAGGTAAGTTTGGTCAAGGAAAAAGAGGATATGGACTCAATAATATAAAGGCAAAACTTCAAGATACTTCTGAATCATGGGTAAATGCCATAATTTTTGTAATGAATCTAACTAAATTAGTTCAGGTAGCCCATAAATACGGCAAACTTTGCGGCTTATTTCTTAAAAATCATATTAAAGCGTTATTAGCACTGGTTTATTTTCAACAATATCGTTTTCAGATTTGTACTGTAAAAATAAATCAACAAAATATAAAATAGAACTTCAGCAAACTCTATTTATCTCTTCTTGCTCTGAAGGTTTAAATTGCTGAAAGTAATAACCATCAAATCTGTTTAATCCTCCCTGGGTCCCAAACCACATAAATCCATATATATCCTGCGCTATGGAGGTAACCTCATTTTGTGACACCCCATCTGCTACTGATAACTGAGTAACAGAATAGTTTTGAGCATTAAAATCTAAAAAATGAAAAAACAATCCTATACCAATAAATACAGCTTTATAACACCAGTCCCTGTAAATTGCTTATAAAATTTTCGTTATAAGCAACACTATACGCCTAAGATATTAAAACCTTTATTAATTATACTTGGGTATATGTACATTTTACAATCTCCTTCTTAAAGTTATGTGCCAGTTAATCAGTTTCACCAAACACCAGTTTACTAAGACACTAGTATTATTATGATAAGGTAATTCAAACTAAGATTCATCCCGAAATCAATCTCTTTTCATCTTTGGTGAACGCTTAGGTGAACAGATATTTCTTTACCACTCCAAACACCGGTAATTATTGCGATTTGGAAAGTTGGTTCGAATCCCCCCCTCTCCGCCTTCGCCCGCCAAAGCATTTTATTGCGACGGCGGGCTTTTTTATTGTTTACAATTGTCTTTTCACGAAAGAGGGAAATCTGCGGCCTGCAACTGAGATACTTCGCTAACATGGAATTTTTACCTGTCGTTTTTCAAATTAATGTGAGCTAACACGGGATTTTAGCGGACCTTTTACCGTACAATTGGAAAAAATCTTAGAATAGCGGGAATTGTCCATGGATTCTACGCAATGTTGGAAGGTCTCACATTAACAAAATGGTTTGAGCATTATTGACGTGTGAGCGCGAATGCTTACGTTGATTTCTATACTTTAATAATATCACTATTGCAATTTGTACAATGCCACTCTGGGTCATCGTCACAAATTACACAACCTCCAAGAACCGTTTTACCAGTATCCAATTTTTCTTGTAATCTTTCATCCCAGATAGGCATCCCATAGAGAATATTTGCAATTGTCGAGCTGCCACACTTTGGACATTTTCTTGGTTTCCTGTTACAATAGTATTTATCCATTTTTTATCTAGACTTATTCCACATCCTTTAAATATGTAACCTCAAATGACTTACAAAGCCTTTCTTCCTGAATATTATTGGCAAGGTTGAACGGGTTTTTAAAGTCATAAGGTTGAAAAATATCTAACCCTCTATCCATACTTATTTTCCAGCCTGTATCTGTTTCAATGCTTCTTGCATGAAAACTTTGTGATTGGTCAAATTCAAAATCGAAGATAATTCCGGAACCATCAATGCTTTCTTTAAGTTGCTCTAGTCTTTCTTCGGTTTCCAGTTCCCTAAACTCATCACATTTGGTAACCAGTTTTAGCTCTATATCTTCACCTTCCTGTTTATTTTTCAGTAGCATCTGAATAAATTCCATAAAGTTCTTAACCTGATAGAATTGGCGAACATAAGGATCTAATACCGTTATTTTTGTAGCTCCATTGATGTATGGAGCGAATAGCTTCTGATAGCTAATTCCTTTTGAGTTTTCTTCAATAACTAAGTGCTTGCCGGAAAGAAGTTCTTCAGTTTTCTTTTCTTTGGCTTCAGTTTCAATCGGTTTAACTATTACAGGTTCTCTACCAGTTGAAACCTTACTCAAAGAAGGATATTGTTTTTCTTCTAAGGTCAGTATGGAAACTGTTTTATCATCTTCCTTCGATGTGTAGGAGAAATCTACCTCTTCAAAGGTTTCATCCATTTTTTGCAATTGCTGCTTTACCCTTTTCCTGTTCTCAATGGAGAAATCCAATATTACTTTAGCTTCTTGCTCTGTAACTTCTCCATGCGGATATATCACCTTTACCAAACCAGCAAAGGTCTTAGCAATAGATGTTTTATCTCTTGTTGTTATGGAATCTGACAAAGTAAAATACTTCGAAAACTCATTGGTTTTATCTTCTTTTCTAAGCTCTTTTAATACCTCTGCTAAATAATCAACAATAAATCCATAATTCGAGGTAAACATCTCATTACGTAACTTCTGAACTTCCCAACCAGGAAGGTAAGCATGCATCCTATCCAGAAAAGCTGTATCATAGTAATCCTTTGGTAATGCATCAAATAAGTTACTATGCTTGATCATATGCGGAACTGAATGATCAGTGTTCCCAACAAAAACCATAGATGCTGATGCACCATAAACTTCCGTACCTCGAGAGAATGATTTATTCGCCATATAATTCTTCATGATATCTACCAAACCTCTATCCGACTTTTTGGTTTTTCCGGCAAATTCATCATAGGCTACCACATCCCAATATCCCACAAGCCCAATTTCTCCAGAACTATTGTTGACAAATAGCTTCGCTTTCGATACCTCACCACCAGATATCAATATGCCATGCGGAGACATCTCAGAGTAAATATGTGATTTACCCGTTCCTTTGGGGCCCAATTCAATCAGATTATAATTGTTCTCCACAAAAGGAACCAACCGGGTTAATTGTAGCAATTTAGAACGAAAAGTAAACTCTTCTGGATTTAAGCCAATGCTTTGTATAAGCATATCAATCCACTCCTCCTTTGTAAAGTTTTTGCGCAGCTCTTTATATTCGTCCATTTCTACATTGGATACCTGAATAGGCTTTAAATTCTCGATGATCCATGGTGAACTATCTTTTTCGTCATTTGAAAAATAAGCTAAAGTAAGAATACACCACACTCCACTTGATAGTAATTTCTTGTGACTTCGAATGATAGCATCAGAAATAGGTATCTTGGCCAATCCTAAATTTGCAAACGATGCTTCATATTGGTCTAAACGATCATTGAGTTTAACCGAGATCTTATCAATAATCCTATGCGATCCCTTTTCCCTTACCGTCGATTTTATTATCTGGGCTTCATCTCTATGGACAAAGTGCTTAATAACGATGTTTTTTACTGTTTCAACACCCTGGTTAATGGTATCTTCATCATCAGTGGCACAATACTGGCCTAATAAATACTCAAGTACATAAGTTGGTACTATGGCATTTCCTTTCACTAATTTAGTAAGGTCTTTTCTTACTACCTTTCCACCAAAGTATTTATTAATTTTTTCATCTAAAGTTGTCATACTGTCTCTTTGGCTTAAGATTAAATTCCATCAAAATCGTTTGTAAACGATATATTTAAGGTATAAAAATAATCTTTATACTCTCTCCACTTTGTGGTTCCTTCAACAGGTTCCTCCAGCACTAAACGAACGCGCTGATTCTTATATTTACTGCTAGCTTTAGAGCTTAACTGAAATCTATGCTTCACTTCTCTCATTCTTTCTGAACCTTCGGCAATATCAAAGTTATATTTGAACTGATCACTGAGAAGTTCGCCATCTTCAGCATAAATAGCTGTTCTTAGTACTCTTGGCAATACCTGCTCTGTTACCAAATTACTCTGAATAAAGGATACCGAAAGAATATTGGTGGTTATGCGATCTGTTGATTTAATGATATCAATATCAACTTGACTCACTGTGTCTTTTTTCTTTTTGGTCACATTAACAAGCGGAACCACAATTTCCTGTAACGATGTGCCGCCATGAATAAAACGAGATCCAGCACCTTTAACTCTCAATCGGTTTATTGATTTTGGAAACAACAAATCAATATCCGTTGATAGATTCAAATCTTTACCCTTAAACAGCTTCGTAGAATTATCTCCTTGTAAATTTTTACCTATGACAAACCGTCTATTCTCTTTCCACACTTCACCCTGATGGTTTGAAACAGAAAAATCACTCTCACTTAATTCGCTATGCTGATATAAAAAGCCATGATCCGAGGTCACCATCATATTTGAACCGTTCATATTGGCTATTTTTTTCATGAGATCCATTAAAAACTGCAGTTCATCTTCTACAGCCTCAAATACTTTATCCTCGCTTGTTTTGTCATCACCTACCTTATCAATCCTATTGTGGTAGATATAAATTAAATCGTACTTTTTTACAAAAGCCCGTCCCTCTTTGGCTGAATTCATTTTCATAAAATCCTCGGCCTTAATGGCAGTTGCATCAACACCCGAATTGGATAATAAAACATTACTTCGTCCTTGTATACCTGAACTGCTCATATTATCGGCAACTACAATATCTGACTTATCTTGTATAGCCAAATTCTTATGGGGTAACATGGATGCCATGCCTAATTGCGTATAGGATGGTAACGAACTCAGCATATAGTCAATAGATGACTCATATCGATTTTCTGATTGAAGGCGTTTACTTAGTTCTGCACCACACTCGTATCGAAAAGCATCGGAAATAATAACAAAAAGGCGCATTTTCTTTTGAATAAAGGGTTTTACATGTACATTAAAGAATTGTTGCTGACTATGACGTACACCTGTTGGCCAAGAATCTAAGGCATCAATAACTTGCTGCCAATTATTTGTAAACTGAAGCAACCAATCATTGGAATACACCTTCTCAACTTGATCAAATAATTCAGATAGTATTTTGTTTTGATTGGTCCTGCGGTAGCTAAAAATAAACTTTCGGTAGACACTATCTACCCGGTAAAGCAACTTTGTGTAATGCTCAACACCCTCCGACAAGGACTCATATTGTGTGCTTGAATACTTTCGTATTAAAGCAATTAAAGATGATGCTTCTTGTAATGATTGATAAAACGCACTAAATTCATTAAACCAAAATTTATTTTCCCGTTGCTTAATGTACTGCGAAACTTTATCGTAACTAATGGTTTCCGCACTAATCTGATGAACCAATTCATGTATTACTTTTAAATCGGACAAGCGGAATAGCTCATCACCAATTGTCTGATCAAGGTTGGCATCGTTTAACTTGGTCTCCAAATCAATATCTTCGGCAATTTTACCAGACACAACATTAAAGCTATCTCTATATTTTATAGTATCTCGCCATAGAGATAATATTAATCGAGTTTCCTTACTCACAGTTCCCTTCTTGCCTAGGGAAAAGTTGTGTTCAAATACTTCCAGTAAGAAATCGTAAATGGAAGGTTCCTCATTTTGGTAGTTATATTTTCGGGTTACTTCGCTCCAATAAAAATTAGCCAGGTTATAACGCTCTAATTCTTTATCATACTTTTCGTTTTCATCTGCAAATGCTGATCCATGGGCATGTATAAAGGTGACTAAGCTGATATTCTCCGTATCAAATAATACTGCCAGCATTTTATAACGAATGTCCCGATGCTCATCGCCTTCACCTAGTAGTTCCTTTAGCTTTAGCCGACGTTCCTTCGCCTCGAAAAATTTCACATGTTCTGCTACCAACTCCTTTAAATGATAACCTAAGCCTATTTCTTGCAAAAACATGGCTTCTTTATCTGTATGGAAGACATGATAAGCCAATTCCAAGTCGAGCAACCAGTTTTCTTCATTTAATGGTTTTGGACTGGTAAAATACAGCAGGAACTTTTTATTAGGATGTTGCTTAACAACAAGGTGTTTTACTTCAAATTCATTGCCTTGAACATGAACTTTTTCAACACCATCCATATCCAACTCATTGAACTGCTGGGTTAGCTCTACTTTTTCATCGTACCAAAAAACAATGCGATGATTTTGGAACTGCTTGATTAGGGCTTGAGATATGTTGTTCATATTAGAATAAACTTAAGAAAAATTTATAATTACTCAATACGAAGAAACCACTGGTTGATAATACTATTAGGGCCCAGGTGATGTATGTATTATTGCGTTGCTTTATAAATATCTTTTCCTGCATTTCCGAAGTTTTAGATAGTGTCTCGGAGATGCTTTTCTCCATGTTTTGAATTTTTTGCTGAATATGATGAGTTTCATTATTAGTTTTAGCAATTGAGTTATTAAGTTTCTCTAATTCGTTAGAAAAATTAATAATTGATAACTGTTGAACTAACCTTTGTATTTTATCACTATAAGCAATAAGCGTTTTAATAATATGCTCGGCTTGAGTAGTTTGCTTTTCTATGGATTCAATGGCGATTTCCTTGATTCCATTTATAGACTTATTATTGTCCGATTTCAGTTCATTAATGGACGTATTAAAATCCTGAATTTCTTTAGATATGCAATTTGTATTTTCTTTTGTTATGTTCCCAATCCTAGATTCAAATTGAACCAACTTATCAGAAAAATTAACTATGATGGTTTCAATAGCTGCTGTAATTTGTGCTTCTTGATTCGTTATTGTTTCGCTGGTTAATGATCTTAGTTCATGGATTGCGTTATGGCTAATCTCCTTAAGCTTAATTGTTGAGTTAGTGAAATCTTCAATTTTTTCAGTAATAACATTCTTATTATTTTCTGTTTCACTCCCTATCTTATCCTCGAAGGCTACAAGTTTATTAGAGAAACTGGCGCCAATGGTTTCAATAGCTGTTGCTATTTGCACTTCTTGATTCTTTGCTGTTTCGCTGGCTAATGACTTTGCTTCATTAATTGTGTTATGACTAATCTCTGTCAGTTTACCAACAGCCTTATTGAAACCTTGAATGTTTTCAGCAATTCCTTTTTGACTTTCCCGCGCTACATCTGCAATACTGCTCTCAAAATCAATAAATTTTCCATTTAAGTTGATGATGACGGCATCCAATTTATTTGCTAAGTCTGTTTCATACTTCTTGATAAGTTCAGCAGATTGGTTGTTGACATTCTTGAGTTCAGATTTAGTAGTTTCTTCTATTTTTTTTGCAGTTTCTTTAAAGGTTTTTACCTTTTGACCAATACTCTGATCCCCGTTATCGATAGAATCATGCATCTTTTGTTCAAAATCAGCTAATGAGACAGAAAATGAATGAAGAACAGATGACGTTTCATTTTTAATGACATCTGCCATTTTTTTTACTTCTTGAGCGAGGTCTTTGGTTGCACTGGATAACATAGTGCCTGTTTCAGCTACTTTTTCTACTTGAACTCTTGCAGAATCAATTTTTGTTAAACTCTGTTGTATTTCAACTAATGACTTATTAATATTTTCAGACTTCATTATAAGGTATATTTTGTGGCTATATTACTTATTTTATTGGCATGTATTGCAAGAGACACTTCTGATTTTAACTGAAGTAAAAATGTTTTATCTGTAGATATTGGTTCTAAAATACTATTATAAACTTCAAATAAATCCCAAAACGCTAACTTATCTTCAGTGCGCTTTTCAAATTCCATTACTCCATCCTTGTAACTGTTAGTTAATTCCTCCACTAGTATATCATTGTTATTGGTACCCAGGTAAAATAAACAAAATGCATTTAGCAAAGAAAGCGCCGGGTTGGAATCCGTTAATGATCGACGAATTAAACGCACCGCACCTTGCAGGTGTTTTACATTATCAATGGGTACACTAGCACCTACTAACTCATCATTGATCACTTTCATATATTTGAATAAAATATGTGCAGATGATTCTTTCCCTCTATCTGTATCCATGGTTAATGAATATTCTTCACCATTATCTGCTATATAGTCTTCTTTGGCATATTTAGAGTTGAAGTAATAGTAGATAAAGTCCTTCAGTTCTTCATTTCTATCTTTCCAGTCTTTCGATTCATCAATACCTGCAATACAGAAGTTACGCATATCGTCAATCGCACGTTTCCTCTTTTCTGATATCTTATCGTAAATAAATTCAATCAGATATTCCAGGCAACGATTTATTTCATTTTTTACCGGATAATCAGGATCTTCCTTGATATTAAATCCTTTCGCTTTCTCCAGCTCTAGTGCAGACCTATCTGTATTATAATATCTTAATAAAAAACGGTTTAAACCCTTGTAGTATCCACCTTCTTCCTTTCTTACAGATACGATTCGATAATGACCATTCTTATAATCTTGTGTGAAGTCTTCAATCAGCCCAATACAAGTCATACGGTAAATAGCCTTGGCTACATCTATTGAATCACCTTCAATTCCTTTTTCTTTATCTTCATCAACATATGGTATAAATGAAACAATTTCCTCCCCCACCTTAGCAGCCAAAAGAGAAGATAAGAAACCTTTAACTTTCTTAACTGATTTCATCTCCATATCATTGCCAAAGAACATATCTATTGTTTTTAAACTTAAGATATCATTCATAAATTCTTTTTCAATGATAGCTCCTTTAAAGCTATTGTTATAGAAATACATTACCGTCTCATAGTCTGTATTTTGGTATTGTATGTTTTTCTTTCTAACATCTAAATTATCTTTAGCCAACTTCTCTTGCAAATCCTTTAGATAATGCCAGCCTCTTGCATTATCTGGTACTCTTGAAGCATCACATTTTTCATATTCATGACATAAGTCTTTACATTTTTTCTTTGCAAAAATATAAATCTCTTCATCTTCAACCTTTTTTCGAACAGAACAATTTACTTGAACAATGTCTGATTCCGGCGTACAGTAATCAATATATTCTGAATCTATAGAAAGCTTATAATGATTACAGATTGTTTGCAGGTCTTCTGGATAAAACCAATGGTTTTTAATGTGTTTTAAAGGGAAATCTAAAATTGGAAAATTCTTGTTAATTCTTGCCAACTTATAGTTTGACACCAAAATAGTGGAAAGAGCCATCTTTTGGTCACGACCTGCACGACCTGCTTCCTGCACAAAACTTTCTAAGGAGCTGGAATAATTCATATTGATGGTAAAGCGAACGTTTGGCTTATCGATTCCCATGCCAAAAGCTTTAGTGGCTACCATAATGGCTTGTTGGTTATTTCTGAATAATTCAAGATTTTTCATGGAAGAATCACCATCATCTCCTCCAAAGAAACTACCTATATCCTTTATATCACTTTCTAATGCTTTTTTATTTGCAAGTACAGAAATACCTGTGTTTGCTTTGTGGGGACAAAAAACAATACCGGCTTGTTTATATTCCTTATTCTTATCGAAATATTTATTGGGCATCTCAACCGTTAAATCGAACTCTTGTAATTGAATGTTTTGACGTTCGGCAAATGCATGTTGAATCGTTTTTAAAGCATCTTCGGACTGTAATTCATTCAAATATTTAGGCACTTTTTTAATATATTCAGACAGAACTTTACTTTTAGATTCATTGATGGCTTGTGATGATTTAGGTGCAAATAAATTAACAGCTTTAGGTAATCCTGAGTCTAATAAGCCATATTTATAAAATGGATCCAATTCATATTCAACATTCACTTTTTCAACTCGATACTGTAGCTCTAATCGGTTGGTGTTTTCGTATCGAACAATGGTATCCGCATCTAAATCGAAGGCTCCTTCACCGGATAACTCACGTTCAACATCCGCCAGTACATCAAATGATGCGGTAGCTGTTAGTCCAAATAACGACACATTGCCTTCTTTGGCTTTTACATATTGGTATATATTTCGTCCCATATGTAAATAGGAGAATCTAAAGTCATGCCCCCATTCCGATACACAATGCACTTCGTCAAGAACACCGTACGCAAAGTAAACATGGGTCTCGTGCATTAGTTTTAAGCGTTCTCTGAAATTATATATACCTAGTCGCTCAGGAGATAGAAATACAAATAACAATTCCGATCTTTCCATTTGCATTGCCCGATGTTCTTTATCTGAAACTGTAGAGTTGATATATGTACAGCAATCAATTCCTGCCCTGACTAAACCGTCGTACTGGTCTTTCATTAAAGAACTCAGCGGGTCTACAATCAACGTAACTCCAGGCTGTAACATTGCGGCAAGCTGGTATGTTAATGATTTACCACCTCCCGTAGGTAGTAATCCAATAACACAATTATTTTGTAATGCTCTATGAAGGATGGGCAATTGCCCTGGGCGAAAATCTTTTTTCCGAAAGAGGAGCTGAAGAAAGAATTCCAGCAATTCTTTTGATTCAGTAATATCAGTATAATCCCCACGAGAATCCTTAAACACCAAATCACGATATTCGATCTTGTCACTCGTATAAATTGTTCTTTTACTTCTTTTAGTTTGAGCAGGTTGAACATTAAAATAACATTGATTTCTGCATTTAAATGTACTAAAGCTGTCTTTTTCTATGCTACTATATTGCAATACAGACATGTCAATCACTAAATCATATCTCGTATTATTATCAAGTTCCGAGCTATCTGTATAAACTTTATTACCAAGATGCAGAGGGGACTGGCAAAATTCTATAGGGCTAACAATGTCGAGTTCAATGTTAGGGAAATCCATATCCTGATATAATTGGCTTAAGCTTGCCAAATTATTATAAAGCAGTTCTAAATCTTTAAAAGCAATTGCCGCACATGGCACATCCTTTTCTTCCACCAATATTCTCCAGGTATTCTTTTCAATATCTAATTGATCAGTCATTACTGCTTCCAGGATAGTTTTTTGAATCCGAGCAATAGCAATAGGAGATAGCACCATTTGGGCTTGAACTATATCAATATCAGAATAATCTGGTATGTAATTGTTTTTTAGCTGTTTGCGAATCCAATTTAATACATATAGATAGTCAAAATCGTCATGAAGACTAAAAGTGATATCCCCGTTAGGGCGATCCTCTCTTTGGGTCATACCAAATGCTTGTTCAAACTGAGATTCTATAAAAGGGCTTGCTTTAGTAGGCAGTCCTCTTGTAACCATATTATTTAAAACCGCTAAAAGAGGATGAACATCATCATAAACACTTGCGCCAATATCGAAAGGTGTCGCTGTTTCAAAGCAAGTTAGTTTTTGGTAAAATTCATTAATCCTTTTTTGTTTGTTTTCATCTAATCGTTTTCGTAAGGTTCCAATACAATCTAGCTGATAAGCCCCATGAAACTGCACTGAAGGATAGAACTCAATGGGGATCAGATGACCTTCTCCAGTATATTTTAGTTGAAAGACTTTTATATTACAAGTACAGGTATTTGAACCTCCGTAATTGAATTGTGATTCATTCTTTTCGTAAAGTGCTGGCACGTCAAAGTAATCATGAAAAGCATCAATACGTCTGTTCCCATAGTTTAAAGGCCCTACGCAGATAATATAATTATCACCTAAAACTGAATTGTCTACCTTTTCTGATAGCAGTTTAAGGTCAATCTGTTTAATATCCAAAATATTGGAAAATAAATGAATGACCGGATGATTACCATCTGATTGAATATCTTCATGATCCACCTCATCCAGGTATTTATTTATAGCCCTTATCTTATTGAAATCATTGACATAGGAATTCACATGCAAGGCAGCTCTTTCCAATGCTTTCTCAGACGGTTCAATGAGGGTAACCTTATTAACTTTGGTTTTTTTATTATTCGCAGAAACAAAATCAAAAAAAGCCAATGTTGCCATCCCTTGGCCACATCCCCAATCAACTATTTCAATATTTCCAAAAAAAACATCATCCGCCAATCCATTTAAGGCATCATGTATCTTGCCTTCGTGCATGTTTCCATAGGAAAATAAATACTGACACATCAACTCATGAGAATCTAATAAATCAACACCATGATTTAATTGCCTCCACAACTCATCTCGTTCTGGTTTGGGTAAGTGACTTATGCTATCGGCAGCAATTTGTCTAATCTGCTGAAAAGTAGGATCTTTTAACTCTTGTATTAAGTTTATGTAGTGTTGCATAGTTAAAGGCCGGTAATGGTATCACAAACAGGATTTTCTTTATGTGCTTGGTAGTTTTTTTGCGCAGCTGCTCTTGAAGTATTGGCATAACAGTATACACATTCATGCGGACAGGTGTTGTACTGGCCAATATCTTTACTTATAATACAGCCACATAATTCACGTTGGCCTTTGTCTTTTTTGTTTTTCTTCTTTTCAATTTTAGGTGTAGGGTCGAAAAGAGAAGCAGGTGTAATGGAGACACCCAGGAATTTCATCAGCTCTTCATCATGCGGAAATAGGTCAATCATCAGATCATCATCCACACACTTGTTGTGTTGGATACCATATTGTTCCAAGGGTATTTTTTCGGCACAGGTACCAATTTCAAAGTTCCATTTTTTATTGAGTTCCTGAAGCCCCTTGGCAAACTGGTGCATGGTGGTTTCGGTAAACTCCTGATAAGCAATATTCTCTTTTTTAAGGTTGTTAGCTACTTTCTTATATATTCCGATATCCGCAAAACTGAATACCAGTTTGTTGGTATAGTTTTGTAACTGGTCGCCTATGTTTTTAACTCGCTCCAATAAGGTATCAACGGTAATGGTATCCGTTAATATCATGGGGTCGAATCGCCAAATAACATACTGTTTCCCGATCTGCTCCGAGAGTTCAGTAAATGTATTGATGCGACTCTGCACAGGCGGAACATTGCCTTCGTAACCTTCTAAATCATAATCGTTGAGTGTAAACTGAAAATAGAAGTTTTTAATGTTCTCCTTCAAAATAGGGAGATGTTTCATCATAGGTCGCGGATTCTTGGTCCAAAAAACCACGGCTCTGGTTTTTTCAAAAGCCACATATAATGGTACCCCATTAAAAGGATTCTTCCATTTGATGTATCTTTTTTTCCATCGTTCTATAAACCAATCGGCATAAAAAGCCGGTATGTCGGTACTGCGACTGGCCGACACGATGATGGGTGCCTGCGCGCTTACTTTTTGGCCCTGATCGTTTGTTATATCTATTTTTGTCCAGCTCATTTAATAACTCTAAAAGTTAAGTTTATTCGTTCTTTTACTTCTTTTTTTGTTTTGGGCACCTGGTGCTGCCAATAGTGCTGTAACTCACCAGCCATAATAAGCAGACTGCCATGGCTTAACCCCAATTCTATTTTCTCTTTAGTTTCTCTATGCCGCAATTGAAATTTACGTGTGGCTCCAAAATTAACTGAAGCAATAATGGGGTTTGTTCCTAGTTCTTTTTCAGCATCGGTATGCCATGATATGGAATCATTACCATTACGATAACGGTTTAACAATACACTATTAAACCTTGTTTCTGCCTTTGGTTCTATCTTACGCTTTATCTCCAATAAGGTCTCGTTCCATTGCATTGGAGCAAGGGTAATGCCCGAAAATGAATAAGGTTTGTCATTGTCGCCATACCATGATGTTAGTCTGGGGAAGGGTAATTTTTTCCCATACATATTCATGAATTCCTGCTTCCATTCAATATCATTCAACAAAGACTTGAAATGCCTGTTGGCCTCATCCATACCGAAAAAAATTGGCACGTATAAGTATTCACCATTGGTGATATTTACCCACTGTGGTTCAACACTTTCTTGATTAAACAGATTGAGTTGTTTCATAGCTTAATGTTAGAAATTAAGATTCTGCAGCACTTCCTACATAACCCTGATTCCTGAATAATTTAGTCACCAATTCTCCTCCGATTTGATAAGTCTCTTTGATTTTATCAGATCTCAGAGATTTACCTGGCTGCATCAGATTGACGGTATAGTCTTTTATTTTATCTCTGTTTGCATATATAAATTGCTCCATCTTATTAAAACTACCTTGATTTATAGCTCCATTTGGGGATATGTAATTAATCATTTCCGAACGACCACCAAGGTTACTTACAAATAGGTGACCAGCATGGTCTCCCTTTAAACCATTTAGTTAGGCATTAACCGCTGTATGTGAATAATCTCCTCCATTTTTTTTACTCCGTCATCTCTTCCTTTTCATCGTACCAAAAAACAATGCGATGACTTTGAAATAATTGATATAGTGCTTGTGATATATTAGTCAATGACATGCTTAAAAAAAAATTGTTTGCTTTAGAGCTTGTTAAGTAAAAGTTATACAGATCATAACCTTAAAATTATGAATGGTTATTATATAACTTACTAGGAGCCTGTCGGACTTTAGCCTTTTTTAGCTTTTCCCATGCCCCCCTATGCTATTCTAAAGGGCTTAACTTGGTATGTCCGACACACTGCTAGATATAGTTTTAACCAAATTGGCTAACATTACCCACTATAGCAACAATAGTAATTAATCTTTTCAGATTTTATGACATAATCTTGAGTTGCTTCTATTAACCAATAGCATTTATCATCATCAATGATATTATCTACCAACTCTACTTGTTTTAAAGTGTATTCTTTAAGGCTGACCTTTATATTCCGAACAACTTCCGTGTTATCTGAGTTGTGAATGTTTTTAACAATCAAGGTTACCTTTTTCCCAAGACGATTCTCTAAGTCGGCCGCTACTTCGCTTTTCTTTAAGCCAAACTGAGTTGAATGTAATTCATCTGCATCAACATTAATCATCCAAATAACAATTACCTCTTTGATAGTACATTTTTCATTTTTTAATATTTCTTCATAAAGAGGAAGCAAATAAGATGAATTTTCAGAAATAAAAATTACCAAAACCTTCTTATCTTTTGAAACAAGTTGAGAGAGAGGCTTTACTTTGGGAGCAAAACCCTTCTTCTTTAACTGATTTTTTTGTGATAAAGAAAGGTCTCCATAAAAAGCATTTGACTCAAAATCTCCTGACAACTTTACTTCTACATCAAAATTACGGTTGATATTTATATAGTTAAACCAATCCTGATTGATAAGTCCAACTTGCTTTTTATTATCACCAAAAAGAAAATCATTTTTAAAAGGCTCCCGTAATTGCTTGTTTGAAAGAATCAAAGGCGTCTCTTTTAGTTCCGACTCTTTTAAAAAGAGTTGTTTATATATTAAATCCTCTTCATCAATAGAACGGAATGTTAATGGTAAACCAATTATTTTCTCTTGTTTTTCTTTAAAATAATTAACTAGAGATATAGAGTTTTTCTCTATACTCAAGAACTGGTCTTGAATTAAAGGATTAGGGAAAATATAATCTACTTCCTCAATAAATAAAGCTTGAAAAAATATCGCCCAGCAAAGAATCTCATATTCATTATCAACATCCCTTATCTCTTGCAATATCTCATTTATTTGATCACCTATATTATGCGCATTCACTTGTTCTTTGGTCATACATGCAAAGAAATATCCTAACATGACCGTGGAGTTCTCGTTAAATAAATCAGGCATAGATCTGAGAAGCTCATGGTTTTTAGCGAGATCTATTATGTCAAAATCTAAAAACCATTTCTTATGTTTTTTAATTTCATGCTCATTCAAACTGCTTTGATTGGGTATTAATAAATGATCTATGCAAAATTTCCCCCACCAAACTAACCGGTAGTAATTATCACTTTTATAATCACCTGTGTTTACTCTTAATATAGGAAATCCACCAACCGATAGTAGTTCTAAGATCAATTGTTTTGTAAAATCATTAGGAGTTAACAAGGCCTCATAAAACTGACTTATTGTTGCTTGCTGTTTTTTATATTTGTAACCCCAAAGCAATAGTTGTGTTAAGCCACGTCTAATCGGCAGATATAATTCAGTACATATTTTTTCTTCGTTCATACCCAATAATTCCCCCTGAGGATTAGAGCTGTCTTTCACTTTTCTATTTGACAACCGAAGCATACCATTAGGAATACGTAATTGATTTTTAAATTGGTTAAGTTCTACCTTAGGTATTTCAAACATACTAATTGAAGAAAACAAAACAACAATAGTAGTATCATCCCGTATCATACCATCTTCGTTTATTTCAATTAAATACTTTCGGTCTTTCGTGGATTTTGTATCACTTAATCTATCTGCAATTAATTCGATGAATTTTGAAAAACACAACTTTTCAATTTCTTTATATGTTAAATATATTTTTATCATGACCATTTACATTTTATAATTATCCAAAAATATCGTCTAAAGAAACAGATGAAGATTCTTCTTCTACTTCCTGTTTTAGTTCTTTAATCTTCGATATAGAATTTGGGGTACGAAGGATATAAAGACCCGAATTAGTCCTAGTTAGAGATACATAAATAAGCTCGTCCAATTCATCCTCGGAGTTAAAATTTGAAACAAAGTAATCATCCGTCTCAAAACCAAAAACTATCACATTTTCAAATTCCAACCCTTTGGCACTTGAGCTGGTAATAAGTAAAGGTGTAGTACTTGTAAAGTCATGTTCGCGAAATGCTTTATTATCTTCGAAATAATGATGCTCAACATTCAGGTGGTTTAATTGGTTATGCATGGCTTCTAGACGTCTTTTTGATGGACAAATGATACCAATACGGTCACGTTGATTTTTAAGTGCTGGCAGTATTTTTTTTATCTCGCTGGCTTCTTTTGCTATACTTATATCAATTATTTTTACATGTTTTGTATCTATTTTGGATACTTTTTTCTCTAAACCTTCTTTACGCCTTGAAAATTTATCTGCCACTTTAGCTATAAATTTATGAAACCGGAAAATATCAAACAGGCGTTCTACTAGGCTGTCATCGGTAACATCTCCTCTGGTTAAATCTGTTTTATAAACTCCTTGGTTAAAGTCTCCCATTGAAGTTATACGTCCTGCCATTTTTCTAAGCAGCTGCCATTCTTTTCTGTTTAAATCCTGAACCTCATCAATTACAGCTATATCCCAGTTTTGTTTATGTTCCAGTTTCAATAATTCCGTAAGAATATAATTATATTTTCTTTTATAAGGATCTTCTTTATGTGGGTAAATTCGATGTTGACTGGCCAAGCCCCAAAAAAATTTATCCTTAGTTGCTAAAGTAACATTATCAAAAATCCCTAATTCTTTAATGCTGGTTTTTAAATAACCATATAGAGAATGGTTGTATAGTAATACCAATGGTTGCACTACTTCACTTTCAATAATGTTTTTAATAGTGTATAAACTTATTAAAGTCTTCCCTGACCCAGGAGGGCCCTCTACAAACAAGTTAGATGGTTCCCGCGATATGCGGCGTATTATTCCTTTCTGATCATCTGATAATTTGTTATAAGGTATTAAAAACATAATTAGATATTTTTGGTTATTTGATTCTTTGTATCTAGAAACTTTTTTTCATCATCCCTTCTCTTGGTTCCTTTAGGATCTGCATATGAATACGGCTCATTAGCAATTCTAAAAACTCCAGGTAACAAAATGCGTTTGTCGAAATCACTATAATAGTAGGGCTTACTTTTGTAATGTTCGATAATTCCTCGGGCCTCTTCCAAGCATTCCATGTCACATTCTTTTTTTAGCAAAACAATTTTGCATCGAATACCTTCATCGTTACGAATTCCTTCCTCTTGATTTATGAGATAGTCCAGCGCTTCTTCTTCGCTGTCTCGTGCCAGTAACAATGAATAATTATAAATAAAAGTAGTGTCCATAGGAGCCAGTTCTACGGCTCGTTCTAATCCTTTTTTAGCTGCCTTAACCCTACCTAATGAACTGTTATTACAATAAACCATATTCCACACATATGCATCTTGATCATCGAAACGTTTAATGTACTCTTCTGCACACTGCAACGAACCTTGTTTATTACCAGCATCCGAATGTTTCCAAATAAGATCGTGTAATATTCTTTTTTCCTCAGCCCGACTTCCTTTCTGACGTGCCTTATTCATTTGAGATTGTAATTTTAGTACTTCTAACTCTTCCTCAGTGACATTCCCAATGGCAAAAGGATTATCAAAGTCTGCTTCTCCTATAAATTCTTCATTAATAAAAACCTTAATGTCAAATATCTTATCTGCTGTAATTCCTGACTCGATGCGAACAACGTCCTCCATAGAGTAAAAATCATTTAGAGGACAACGAATTTCCCCAATCGAAAAATCAACTCCATTAACGCATACGGGAATGACAATCTCATTGGTGAGATTGCTTTGTATTTTAAAATCGGGCAGCTCCACTTTAATGGGAAGTGAGTGTCCTTTTTCTATAATGGGGTGAAAACGATTCCCTTTTAGCTTTATCCCAATAGTATCACTGGTTATTGGACTGATTAAGGACAGACCATGATAGTAATAAAAGTAAGAAAATACAGCAGCACCTTCCGCAACCAGTTTATCCGGTTCTGACGATACCAGACTTATAGAATTAGATAACTTTTCCTTTACCATTGAGATAAGAAAGGGATTGAAGCTACTACCCCCCACATAAAGTACAAATTGAATATCATCCAGGGTTAGATCTGATTTTTCAATAATCTCGGAAATGGAATGACTAACTGTTGTTATTGATTTATCCTGATACTTGAAATTATAATGTTTGCCCCTAAACATTTTGGTAAACATTTTTTTAAAATCGGATCCGGTTATACCAACATCTTCAATCCTGTACTCTGTAGAGCAAAATTCAACTTTGCAGTCCTCAAGTTTGATGGAAACACTTTCTAAATCCAGCGTTTCAACATCTTTATCTGCTGACTTCAAATTGAGTTTATCACATAAATCAATCTTTAATTGTTCACCGTAAACTGCCAGTTGAGGAAGAATCACATTTTGTACGTCCGCAATTTCGAATTGATCATCAAGTTGATGTTGATCAAGAAACTTTGGATATAACAACTCTTCCGCAATTACCATGTCAATGTCCTGTCCGCCTAAATCATTATAACGGGAAATAGCTTTGTTGCCTATGGTAATGCCTTTATCTTGGATAAAATCAACATTTAATATCGAAAGGTCGCAGGTACCTCCCCCAAAATCAATTATCAAGACATTCTTATTCTTTACATGGCTTGCCCATTTTTGTTTCTCCCCTTCACTTAATCGGTTAAAATAACCAAGAAAAGCAGCGTTGGGCTCATCAATTAACATTTGTTGCGATGTTTTAATCTTGCTAAACTCTGCAGCCTTTATAGTATCTTTCCTCTGGTTAACCTGGAAAGAAGCAGGAACTGTAATTATGGTGTTTTCCATTACTTTAGCAGGATCCTTAATATGTTTTAACCGACAATAATTGAGTATACCTCCTGCAATTTTGTACGGCATATTCAATTTCTCAGAAACGGCCTCGGGATACATAGGGCACTGGTCAATGCCCATCTCAACTTTCCAGTTGTAAAACATGTTCTTTTTATATTCAAAACCAAGACTTCCTTTTAAGTGGTAAAGGTTGTTTCCTACATATGGTTTACCATCTACCAAAGCGACAATTGAAGCTACTTTCTCATCAACAATTGTAGAGTCATATATGTTAGGACTCTCCTGTTCAATATTGATAAACTTAACAGGAATACGGTTACTTTCCTTCAGGTTTACATGGCTACTATCTACTGTAGCCATTAGAGTATAAGTAGTACCTAAATCAATTCCATAACTGTTGATATGTTTATCAGGTAGGTTATACTCATTGCTTATGGGATAAATTTGTTCACTCATTGTATGTAACTTATTTCTGAATAGAATATTTTTATCATTTAATTTAATAATACGCAAAAAATGTTCAAAGTTGCGTTTGTTAATTAATATGTTTACCTAATCCCCTCCACATCTATCCAATCAAATCCTTTTACCTTATCCTTGGTCTTTTTATCGTTAAGGCCTGAAACCTGTTTAATGGCCTGAGCAAATTTATTGTAGTTAACCAATACACCATCGTCTAAATCAATGGCTATGCGCTCGGTGGCTAAGGGATATAAAATATCACGCTCGTACTCTTGTAGTTCGTGCAATACTTTTTGTAGTTTCTCTTTTTCTTTGGCAGCTTTGGTTTGCTCGGCCGAAGTACCGCTTTGTATTAAGTGATCTAGATGTTCCACACGGGTATTTAATTTCTCACGATACTCTTTAAGGTAGCCATTTAGTATGTTGTGCAAAGTATCAGGTGTATAACGATGCATATAAATAAGCACACTAAAGGAATTGCTTGGCGATGAAAATTGCCAATAAATTGGGCGCTTTTTGTAACGTTTGATATGATCGGTATAAAAATCTTTTAGGAAGTACTTGCGAATATCCTTACCCAAGCAGTCCTCTACAAAAGCCAGGTTTTTATCGTAGTTAGCTGTACCAAAGCTTATTTTTAAAAAGGCTTTAAAACGACCTACAATATCATCCTCAAACCATTCATCATCCAGTACCGGAATAATATTATCATCGTCGGGCACAAAAGAAAGATCTTCAATACTTTGAACTTTTGACTTTGAACTTTGAACTTTAGCGATGTAATCGCTAAGCGTTTCCCCTTGGTTGGCGAGTATTAAACCTTCCTTATCCAGACTATAACGGCCAAACATGCAGCCTACAGCGTAGGAGATGAATTGTTTGAAGATCTCTTTGGGGTTGAAAGGGAGTTTGGGTAGTTGGTGATTGGTGATTGGCGATTGGGCGCTATCCACTACCCACTGACCACCATCCACTAGCTGCCAAGCACTTTTATAACGCTCACTGATAGCCTTTAACTGCTTTTGATCCAACTCTTCTTTGAGTATGGTAATATCCGCCAAAGGCACATCGGGTGTTAACTCTTCTTGCAAACCATATATCTCAATAAATTGCTTATTCAGTTCTTCTTCGTTTTTATGCAGTTGGTAAAACTTGTTTTGCCAGTATTGCTGATAGAGGTCGAAACTTTCTTCCAAATCTATATGGTGCTTAGGGTTGCTGAGCCCAGCCGAAGCAATGCGATTGAGTTCGTTCTGAAGGAAGTCCCATGATGTTTCGCGTGTGTTCCATTCTGACTTTGATAAGTTAATATTTTCACTTGCTATTACAGTTACACTTTCATGGAAAAACAGTGAAGGAGTAGGTATATTACAAAAATCTCCAATTTGAAAATGAAGTGTTGGGTTAAGCAATTTTGCAATTTTATTTACGAATTTTGTATTCATGTAGGCAATTAAGACCAGTCTTTCTTGCTCATCTTTAGGAAATGCGGAATGACCTGAAATATCATAAATATTACCTATTGGTAGATATCTACAAGACAAATTACCAGATGTTACATCTGACCATGTAAGTCCTTCATTAAAATAAAATTGGGTATTCTGAGGACGAGAACGTAGTTTACCTTTAGTATCTTTAAAGTTTCTTATCTCATTGCCGTTCTTTAGCCAATTAACAACATAAACTATGTTTCCATACCACCTTCTAAAAGCTCCTCCTTTATTATATGGATACCATTTATATAACAATTCCTCCGTTCGTTCGCAGCTATCTGCAAAAAGACATAATCCTTTTTTAGCAACTTCATGCCATAATCTTGCAAAATGCTCATTATCTCCTGTAGCTAATCCTTGTTTTGCAATAGTGTTTATACCTAGGGAATCTTCCTTATCAAAAACATTAATTACATTCTTCCTCAACCAATACCCTATCGGGCTTCCTGGAATTTTCTCAAAATCTAACTGACTCGCCACATAAAACCAACCACAGTTTGAGTTCTGGATAGCTTCAATCGTTTTGTTCCTTTTTAATTCAGAAGTTCCTTCGTCAACCAAACGTATATAAGAACCTTTATCTTTTTTGATGGTATTCCAGAAAGTAAAAGAAGCATTTTGTACCACTTCACCACCTATCTCAGGAAATGTACGAGGTCCTAGATGCAAAAGCGTATCAAAAAAAGTGTTTTCAATTAATTGTTTGCGTAACTCTTCATAACTACTTAAAAACATCCAGGAGTGCTGGTTAATCATTCCTAAGAATCCCATTGGATGTAATACTTTCAATCCTGTTTCCATAAAGCAAGCCATTAAATCGGCCTTGCTGCTGGGGTAGTTATCCTTTACAAAGTCGGCTAATGGTTTATTCATATTACCACCTCCCATATAAGGTGGATTATCTACAATACAATGGTATTTATTACTCAATAATTGTAGTTGCTGTAAAGCTTGCTTTAATTGGTTTAATGCCAAACTTAAAAAGGCATCAGTAGTATTGCTTTTCTCAATTACCAAAGCGAGCGCTTTACTTATTTCTTCAGCACCTGCCTTTGGCACAATAAGTGAGCCCAGGATTGTAGCCTGAGTCATATGTAATAAATCGATATAAAGCTCTTCTGTTATTTTTAGTTTAATGGTACGGCAGGTATCTCTAATCTCATCCTGATAAAAGAATATATCATCATGGTCGTGCTCCAGAATAGTGTCGTAATTGTCTGCGCCTACTTGCCAACCATTCTTAATCAACTTTTTAGTTTTTTCAAGCGTATGTACCTTTCCGGTTTCTTTATCGGTTACATTTTTTTCCGTTGTTTTGGTAATATCTTCAGCCAGTACATATTGGTATTTTAATATATCCTTTAACTCTTTGTTGTCTTTACTTATTTTAAAAGTTGTTTTATAATCATCGCCATACGCTTTTAAGTGCAGGTCTTGATAACAAAGAATATTAGGTTTGATATCTTTTCGGAATACACGGCGCTGGTAGCTTCGTGCTTTAATCATCAAGGCCAAACCAGCCAATTGAGCTGCTCGTTCGTCTATTTCAAAACCAAAGAGGTTGTTCTCTATAATTAATTGAGGTATTTCACTGGCATTATAACCTTCCTCCTCGTATATCTTAGTAAACAATTCAAAGGCATACACCAGTATATGTCCACTGCCACAAGCCTGATCCAGCAAGGTTATTTCTTCAACAGAAGCTACTTTTAAATACTCTTCAGTCTTAGCAGAAGGCGATTCAATGTAATAAGGCATGTAAGCACGTAAACCCGAGTTAGGTCGGTTTTGCAACCATAGTTTACCCAAAGTATTTTGTACCATATACTCCACAATCCACCGAGGCGTAAATAATTGCGTTGCTGCCGGAATATCTTCTTTGGCTACCTTACTTTTTGAGGCAAACACTTCATCCTTACGTTCCGAAATATAAAACTGATACAACCAACCAATCACTTCTACCTCTCGGCAACCTTCGGTAGTCATGCCTTGTTGGAAGTCGTGCACAATGGAGAACTCAGAGATTAAGTCATCGGGTAATAACAACTCGGTGTAATCGCTAATGCGCTCAAACAGGAAAGGGAAAATTTTATGCAGGTAGTTACAAGCTCCAATCAATAGCTCTTTATAGGCTTCGTTTTGTGCGTTGGCACTTGGTATTTTACCATCCAATACATCATAAACATGTTGCACCTTTACAGGCATATCATCGGGTATATGTCCTTGTTTAGCTTCATCCAACAGCTCCGGCAAGGTATGTCCCGGCTTTGGCGTTACTACACCCATACCAATGGGCTGGTAATCGTTGGCATCCATAAAGCGTAAAGCCATTAAACGGTTAAACCAGGTATATGCCACCTTATCAATTACCTGTTCCTTTGATGTTTCGTTAATGGCATCCTGTAGTTTTTTTATCGGATTGGCTTTTTCGCGCAACTCAGCCGAGTCGGTTGAGAGCACTAGTTCTAATCGGGCACCTACCTGTTCTATGAGCTTTTTTCGGGCTTGTTGAGCAAAGCGTTTTAATATGTTGGTGTTCATAATATCGTCAATTGTTTATTTGTCAATAGTTAGTGGTTGGTTGTTAGTGGTTAGTTGTTGGTTTATAGTTTTATTTAGTGTGACATTTAGTGTGACATTTATAGTATCATTTACAGTATCATTTACAGTATCATTGAAAAATTCGGTTCTGTATTTTAATTAATCTTCCAAAAACCAGTTTTATCCGATCCTTCCCTAACAACTATATTACTCTCCTTCAGTTTTTACTTTGTTAATCATCATTTCATTCTTTATTGCTTGGTGAAATAATCTGCCAATGACCACCTTTATCCGGGCCAATTCGTCTCAAAACTCCAAGCTCCTTGAGTTTCTTAATGTTATTCTCAATTGTTGTTGTCGATTTACCAATTATTTGACTCAACTTTGCAGCAGTAACATTGGAATCTTTTTGTATTTCAAAAAATACCTTAGCTAATGTTTCTCCCAAGTTTTCTCCCAAGTTTTCTCCCAACTGTTGTTGTATTTTCTCCCAAGTATCTCCCCATTTAATCCGAACCTTTTCCGAACCTTCTCCGAACCCTATTAAGTTTTTATCCGAACCTATTCCGAACCCCGGCTTTTCACCTTCTGCTTCTTTATTCAATAAAAAAAGTTTAACAATGGTAGAATCAAAGGCCAGGTCATATTCCGGTGAGGTTTTATTGTACGATTCCCAGTTGGTTTCAATTTTGTCAAAACCAAAACCTGCATTCTCTGCCATTTTAACCATCCTAAAAAGCTTTGATATGATGGGGTTACGGGGTAAAGAAATGTCTTTACCTTTTAGTTCTTCTAATGGTTTGGGTAGTCCTCCAGGATTGTAAAACTCAATATGGTTGGTAAAAATACGGATACGAGCATGTGCCGGAGAAAAATAATCAGCATGCATCAGCATATTTACCAAAGCCTCTCGTATGGATTGTAATCCGGGAGATAGCTCCTGTCCAAATCCCTGGTCGGTCAATTTAAACTCAACATCAACCTTAGGTTTTAAGCGAGCAAAACACTCAAAGTAATATTCCCACAGATTTTCAAACTCATCCAACCTAAATGTGTAGCGCACTTGAGCATCTTGATAGGAAGTGCCCGGAACTTCCAAAAGATCAATTCTAAAATCTGGGAAGTGTTTTTCAATGACTTCCCTTTTTCCCATAAATAAAAGACCACCATAGGTACATTGGCCGTTCTCAATAATCCTGAGCTTATTCAAAAACTCTTCCTGGTCAAAGCGATTGTAACTCACATCCGGATTAAAACGTGTCATATAATCGCGATACTGCTTCAACGACTTCACATGAAGGTCGGCTACCGATGTACCAAGTGCACATTCCGATGTTTTTGTACCAAAGGATTGATCGCGATACATCGCATCCACTTCTTCCTTGGTGGCTCTTTGGTCACCACTCCCTCTTCTAATAAAAGTATTGGCTTGTGTATTGTAATAAACAGGTTTCTTGTTAGACACAGGAATATAAAAAGCCAATACATTTTTTCCATCCAGCGTATACTTATATTGACGAGTAGGAATGGGTACATTAAACTTATCACCCCTTAAGGTATTTAAAAAGTCCTGTTCTATCTTTTCTGCGTTGTCTATACCAGTAACCTCAAAAGACTTTCCTTTCTGCCTTATTCCAAAAACAAGCCATCCTCCATTGGTATTTGAAAAAGAGCTCACGGTTTCCCAACAACCTTTAGGCACGTTGGCCTTAGCTTCTTTCACCTCAAAATCTTCCCACTCCAGGTCCGACAATCTATATATTAGTTCCTCTTTTGTCATACACAACCATTAAAGCGAAATACGCCTATTCTGTCTTATCTCTTTTAGCAAAGCTTTTTTATAAGCCTCTAAATATTCCATTACATCCTGTTCTGACTTTAATTCGGTTTTAGGGTAGTCAACCTTTATATTTGACTTACTGATATAATGCGGAACCGGTTCATTCACGGTATCGGGATCACCTTTTTTTACAGGGGCACTTAACTTAATCATCTGATTAAGTTGCTTTTCCTTTAATTCTCCCGTTACCCTACGTTTTGCATCCCTAATATTGGCTATGTACTTCTGGTTAGCCAGCTTATTCTTTTCCTCTTGTAATGGATTTACAATAACAGCTTGCTGTTCTGCGTCAAGCGTTTTAAACTCATCTTTGCTTTGTAAATCCTTTATCGCATTCTCAATGGCAGAAATAGCTTTGGTTTTTTCCTCGTCAATGAAGGATAATACCTTGTCACTCAATGTATCTTTCGCAGCCTTAGCGTCCTTCATCAGGTTACCTGAATAGGGTTTCGGATGATTCATCAAAGCCTCTAAATCATCCAATTCATTGCCCTCAATAAATTCCAGGTTAGAACGATCGCCATTTAACAGGTTGCGAATACTATCATAAATCTTAGACTGATCTCCATTGACAAACCTTTTAATTGGATCGATTAAGTCTTCCTTAGTATCCAATAGCTCATCTTCAAAATCCTGTAGGTTAGTTAAATAATAACTATAATCCTTATTACTCCACCTATACAGTTTCTCGTTAAACTCGCTTAACTGATCGATAAAAGGATAATCTTTTTTATGCGCTAACAATTGGCTGACGCTAACCTGCATTTCCTTTAACTTCTCTTTAAAAGCATTAGCAACATCTTTCGCCTCTGTCAATGGGCAGCTTTCATCAAAAGCATCTTTGTAAGCTTGCTTTAAGGCTTTAACCATTGCGGTATCAAAGGTAGCTTGCGGCTCCAGAATGGTATTTACATGATAGGCTGAGTTAAGTATGGCATTTAATACACTATCATCCTCCAATAAGTTTGAATCCTGTTTCAATTCAATTTTGCCTCTCTTATACAACTTAGCCATTATCGTCCAAATGGCATTTGGATACCAACCATAAGGCTTGTTGATAAAATGATTTTTTAAATCAATCAACGTTGTTCTGTCCGATTGCTTTTTTCTTCGAATGATTAGATTCTGGATCTCCGATTCCGCTTCAGACATAGAGGTGTCATCAGCACCAAATAAATCATCTTGCTGATCCCTTATTACCTGTTTTATCGTGTCCTCACTATATTGAGTGGTTCCCAGCATTCTTAGATTGGAATACACTATCTTAACCAAATCCTGAAAAGCATTCACAACACGAGTTTTACCGTCAGAATTTTGTCCCATCTCGTGTTTCTGGCCATTCATAATAACCGTTGCTGAAGCTAAAAGCTTGTTGGCTATAAAGAGCAGCCCCTTCTTTCGTTCTGCATTTTGCTGAGCTTTTTCCTGCAAAATTCGTTTTACCTCAGGGCGATTAGATGTAGACTGGTTTTGTTTATAATATTTTTCTACTTTCAAATGCATCTTTAAATCTTTCATAAAAATGGCATCCGAGTGCAAAAGAAGCTTCATACCAGTAGTTCCCATCGTTTGAGATTGCAGTACAGGTAAATTATCAAAATCGGGATAGTTCTCTGTTATAATTTCAATCTCTAACTCTTTTTCTCTACCTAAAGTAACACCGTCAATTTTATGCGTGAAATCGTAATCTTGCTTGTTTAATTGATAGCGTATTTTATTATCACGTATAATTTCGTCAAAGAAAATGTTCCTCAGCAAATCATTGATAGCAGAATCATCTATATCCGTGCCTTTTATTTCTTCCTCTACATCCTTTTCATCATCTGTCAAAAACTCATAAACATCTCCATTTCGTTGCACATAACTTTGATTTTCCAGCGTATTTAAAGCTTCATCAATCAAAGCCTCATGTTGTTTTAAATCTACCTCTATATCATCGATCATCAATACTGATATATTTCTTTTGGTCGTTTTAAAGTTTCCAAAATACTTAACCAGAAAAAGCGCTTTAAGCACCTGTACTGCAAATCTGTTGTCTAGGTTTTTTTCAGCAAGAATAATAGAACTCTGTATTTCTCCACGAAGTTCATTCCTAATTCCTTCATACATTCGGTCAAAGCTCACTAAAGCCTTTGAATCCCGCTCATTAATATTTTGTATTACCTGTTGAAATACACCTAACATAGAACGTTCTCCTACCGAAGCATGTTTCCCCTGAAAAGCATTATGCGTTGACAAAGCTCTACGGCAACTTTGAAATAAATCAAACTGATAGGGCACAAAAGGAAATTTATTACCGAAATCTATTTCATCTCTATATCCCTTAAACTGAACACCCGCATCAGAAAACGACAGCAAGGTGCTCAGGTGTGATTGTTCCTTTATAAACTTCTGCACCAAATGTTCCTGTGCTCCATCATTCTTTTTGAGTAATCTTTTTTCTATTACTTCATCAACATTGGCCGATGTCAACGGGATCTTAAGCTTAAACCTTGCCTGAATACGCGAAAAGTCATTTTGTTGGTTCTTAGTCATATCGCCAACAACTTTTTCCATATCTTCCTGGGATGTCACTAAAATCCATGCATTCCCTTTGGTTCGAGTGGCTAAAGTTTCCGCTATGGTCTGTAGGTTAAGCATCAGCTTAGTGTTATCACTAATGTATTGTCCTACTTCATCCACAAAAAAGTTTAGTCTAAATCCCTTAGGTTTACTTTTTATATAATCATTCACCCTCAGGCAAAAATCCTCAATGGAATGTTTTTGCTTGTCTTCCAGGTCATCTAATATCGTTTCATACTTCGATGCATCCGTATTGTTTAATTCTCCAAGCACTTCAGCAATTGTATCAGTAACAAATGGATCAAAATAATCCAAACGAGCCTCTTCCCAATTTTTATCGAATCTCTGATTAAACTTTTCCTTGAATTCTTTAAACAGCCCTTGCTTATCCACCCACATTTCAAACTCAGCCACATGAGTTTGGAAACCATAATAGCCTAAGTGGTCAAAGAATACTTTATAAAATACAGATAAGATGGCATTCTCATCTGTTTTCGAAGTAATTTGAGCTTGTTGATCAATATTAAATAATACAGACTCTGATGGAATACGTGTGGCAGCCAATACGTCACCTTTCAACATTTCATCATCTTCAATCTTCTCCGCAAATAACTCCCCACTCTTATATCCATTAAATGACTTATTCTCCAATACATAGGAAAGTATTTTTAGCAAATGAGATTTACCACTACCAAAAAAACCAGAAATCCATACACCATTAGCCCCATTATAATCATTATAGGCTTGAAAAAAGTCCCTGATCTTTTTGGCGATCTCATTGGTAATTACATACTCAGCCACTTCATCTGAAATATGGTCACGATCATCTGCTTTGATGACAGTCTCTATATTTCGGTTTATATCTTTCTGAAAAAACTCTTTTATTTTCATATACTCTAATAATTAGCAAAACCCTGATAACCAGCAAATACTTTAATCACACCCTTGTGTAACTAAAATTATTTGCTCTGGCCATGCCAGTTTCATATGTTTAGGCTTCAATTTTTTCTATGTTAAAGGCTCTATAATAATTGTCATCTTTTAGCAAACCGAATAGGTTCAACGTGTGTCCATCGTAATCGCCCGGAAAAAAGGCTACCGTTGGAGCCTCTTTAGCAATATTCTGTAAATTGTTTAGAACATTGTGAGATCGAATATAGGGGAATACAAGACCAATTCCTGTTAAGAAATAAACCTTTGCAACCGACTTTTCTATTTTACTTTGAATTAATGGCATTAATATTTCATGTATATTTAAAGAAGATTGTAATGCCCTCAAAAACTTTTCTTTACTTCTGGCCTTTTCAACTTTAAACATCCGCTCAACACCTCCTTTTTCTTCCATAACCTCACATACCAAATCATAAAGATTTAACTCTAAAATTGGTACACCCGATGTATCAAGCTTGTTAATAAGCAATTGAATGGATTCTTTTACAAGCAATTCTTTTTGGGCATCATACGCGGATATAAAAAAGGGGATTTCGCCTCCCAAAGACTCTTTATTAATAAATCCCTTTGATGAAATTACTCTATACAAATGGTCAAACTTTTTTGATATATCCTTCATAATTAAATTGTCCAATTAGCTATATCATCATCACTCAATAAAAATACTTTTAGCCATTCTTTATCATCTTTAGCTATAACTTCAATTAATTTAGAATCCAAAAGTTGAGGCTGTATCCTTTTGTTCCTAACATTATCAATTAACCCGACTTGTTCCAGTATTTTCATGGTTACCTGCTTAATCTTTTTTTGAGTGGATGCTGTTAAAGCATCCATTTCCGGGTGCAATTCTGCCTTTGTTCGATAAAAGGAGATATACTCTCCATCCGTTAAGTCATAATCAAATATTAAAAGCTTTTCTCTTAGTACCTCTACTGCAAAATCACGGATGAAACCATGCAACTTACATATCGCTAAAAAAGATATCTGCCTTTGAGAGGTTAAGTCAGTCTCCAGCAGAAAGCTAACTTGTTCTTTTGTTAATCTTTTTAAGCGTTTCTTACATTCCCTGAAAATCCTTTTCCCAGTGGCACTTTTGCCCCCACCTAATTCTTTATCAATATCTAGCTCTTGTGATGACTCCTTACTTCTAGCAACTAAAATCATTTCGTTATTCCGTAAAGATGAAGCCGTATAGGAAAAATCATATTTTTCGTTGTATCCCATAATTAATGCTTCAAGTCTTCTTTAGGAATATTCAAAATTTCACTAAGCTTTTCTATGTGCTTCTTACTTGGGTAACTCTTTTCCTTAACCCAGTTACTTACTGTTACCTCACTAACACCAAGCTTTTGTGCTAACCATTTTTGCTTGATGCCTTTTGCTTTCAAAATCTCTTTCATCAGTTACTCTTTAATAAAAATTAAAGTTTTACTGAGCCAAATTTATTATTTTAATTCGTATTTCTTTTAAGTGTTTCGTATCATTCTTTTAAAACGCCCCATACTTCTCTTCAATGACCTCATTTTCCGAGTCAATATTTCATTATCTTTTTTTAATTGCATATTCTCTCGCTGCAAATAAAGGTTATCAAGAATGTATTTAACTGGTCTTTTATTGAATTCTTTACGGAGATATTCTATAACACCAGATGTTGAACTAAGTCTATTCTCGCTTAAAAGTAGGCTTGAACGTGTAATTTCCTCACCTTCATATATCTTAATTTCAAAAAATCCATAATCAGGTTTCGAAGTAATAGTTACATCAGCTTCAGGAATATATACCTTATCAGGCCTTGACTCAGAAGTTTTACCTATTGTTAATACGGCTGCACCATTAAGTTTTCCTTCATGATTTTCAATGCACCCAATTTTATTCATTCCTTTAAGAAGTTTTATTTCAAGTGTGGTTTCTAAATGTTTTGCTGGTTTTATAGTCATTCCCTCTTTGTTATAAATAATTGATTCCAAGCAAGATCTAACCTGGGCAACTGTTCCGCATTCTAACGATAAATATTGTTTTGATTTAATACTCTTTCTCTCATTTTTATTATAAAACACAAGGTGATAATACTTCCACATTTTCACCAAAAGATAGCAGTCGTGCTTCAAACTCATAATTAGGGATGACCTCAATTCCAATTATTGCATAATCATCCGAAACCTATTATTTTTATCTTGATGGCTTTCAATAAACTTCTCACTCTGCACAACCATACCACCCGAATCATAACAAGGGTCACAAACACGACCTTTATAGGTTTCTAACATTTCCACCAAAAGCTTTACAATACTCTCTGGTGTATAAAACTGTCCACCTTTCTGACCTTCAGCCAAAGCAAACTGACCTAAAAAGTATTCATATACTCGGCCAAGGGTTAGAATAAAAGTTCCACCCATTCAGGGTTGTGATTCCATTGCCTTTTTTCCCTGGGTTTCACCCAGAATTATTCAAGGTTTAACCACTACGTGGTTGATTTATTTGAATTCTTATATCAACAAAGATATAATCAAGCCTCATAATCATGTAGACAGGGTACCCTGAAAAGGTTCAACGCTTAATTAGTATTATTGATTATTTAGTAAAGGACGTTTCAATAACCATTTCCAGTGCCTCTTTCAAAAATGGCTGCTCCTTAAAGTCTGCTTTAATTTTCTCAGATATATATCTTATCTGTAAATCCTTAAAGTCATGTTCCAATATTTCTGCCAAAGGTTTTACCATTGTTATCGAGATTTGCCTTTCACCCAATTCCATCTTAGATAAAGTACTGGTGTCCACATCAATGGCATGTGCCACTTTCCGTTGTGGCAATCCTTTTTCTTCACGTATGGCTTTTACATAAGCCCCAAACTCTGCGCTCTTCATTAGAAATGTATTGTTTAGACGATTCTGTCAAATATAATAAAAAGGTCAATAACAGAATTTATTATCGGTTAAAAGTTTTTAGATAATATCAACTATGGGTTGCAGGCTTACGGGGTAGCAGCAGCAATCAAGACCTGGTATGATAGGGCGATATTTTACCATTGTTCAAACCCTCCAGCGTAATACAAAAGTAGGCCAGCATTAAAAGTGGAAGCAACTCAACGAAACGCCTTGTTTTGGGGTAGCTGAATGGCGTAACAGGATTTCTAAGGCCTGTAATGGGTTCAAACCGCTTTTACCTTTATTGATTTTTGCGCCGACCGGTAATCCCTAAGCCAGCTTCATATTACACGCACTTATCGCAACAATTCTTTCTTATCGCCTCGGTTACTGATTTTTTTTAACGCTTTTGCATGAAGGCGGATGAATGACCCCGGACAGCATACTAACCCGTTTAAAACGCTTGCTATTCTGATCAATACAACGGACGAAATAATACTTAGTCGGTCCGGAATGATATGTTATGATTCCACAGCGGTTTGAAAAAGAAATAGCCATAAAAATATCGATCGCTGCATTTTTCGTTGAGGCAGACACCGGCGTCCCACTTGAGTTTCGGGGAATATCTATTTTACTCGACAGTGTTCGGTAAATTTCGTTGTCACTACTCCCCCACATGACGGAACAGCGCCGGGCAAATGAAAGCCCGGGCTTACCCGGGTTTGTTCAAAAAGGTTTACCTGTAAGTCCCGGAAGCCGGTAGCCAGGTCATTTTGGCCGGTAGCGACCCCATAAATGGCGGTAGCAGGGTCATTTTGCCTGGTAGCGACCCTATAAATGCCGGTAGCAAGGTCATTTTGGCCGGTAGCAACCCCATAAATGCCGGTAGCAAGGTCATTTTGGCCGGTAGCGACCCCATAAATGCCGGTAGCAAGGTCATTTTGGCCGGTAGCAACCTCATAAAAGCCGGTAACCCGGCACTGTGTGAAACAGAAACATATGTAAATACCGAAATCCATAGTTCGTGTATAAAATGGATGCTTTTATGGCAATAATAATTCTTTTCGTAAAAAGAAATAGGCTGTCGTATGGAAGTAGCGGATAGATTTTTTTAACTTATTGATTCAAATTTTAAAACTAATATTATGGGAAACAAAAGTAGTATTAATGACAAATTAGAGTATTCGCGTGTTGCCATTTACAATGCACATGACGACGAAATTATCCGTGCCCGGTTTGCGCCTTTTGGCTTCGATGAAAATCGTCACCTGGCCAACAAGCAATTGTTTCAGGAAAGCAGTGATTTGATCTTAAAAAACGAGCAGGAGAATGCCGAATGGAAACTAGCCAGCGAAGCATTTAATGAAACGCTGGGATCTTCCCGCAAGAAGTTACGCCGCATTCGGCAGTCGCTTAAGTTCTGGTATGATGCCGACACACCGGAAGCGGTTGAAATGGGTTTGTACAACAGTAAAATCAGTAAATATGCCGATTTTAAGAAAATAGCCCAAAACTTCTACTCCGTCTTGTTAAGCAAGGAAGAGGTATTGGCTAAGCTGGTTCCTTTTGGTTATACCACTGAGTCTATCATGGCAGATTCGGAAGAGGTAAATTCGCTGGACCAATTACGCAACAAACGGGAGCAAGAGAGCGGGGATGCACAGTATGCCACCAAAGAGCGTAATGCTAAATTGGATGAGCTGGATGAATGTGTTTCTGAAATGGTACGTCTGGCCCGTCTGATTTTTCGTGACGACGAGTCGCAATATCTTGAAAAATTAGGTATCACCTCGCGTTCTTAAACCCGGATGATGTATTAGAAATACGTCATGCGCATTTAAACACCATAAAACAAGGCCTTGCCGAAACGAGGCCTCACTTGTCCCGATTACTTTAAGGAGCATCGTTCTGGTGAGTTGAAGTGATGCAACGAAGTGACTTGTTTTAAAATAATTTCAATGTGTAATAGAATTTCTAATGCATATTGCGGGTTACATATTATCCATACCAACAGCATGGGTATCCCCACCATAGTTTTCATTTTTTTCAGATTTAGATGAAGCATACAAGCCGGGCTAATCGAAGGTAACGACTACTTTGTCGAGAATTGGCCTGGATTCTTGATACGCAAAACACACGAGCAACTTGTATTTCCCCCTGTAATATTGATGCCTGATGCCACATACAGATACCTTGGTTTTCCATCCATCATCAGTATTTGCGGACGTTCGAATTTTTTGCCCCTAAGAATGGTGGCATTCTTTACGGACTCACTCCCCACATAGTGTTCGATCCTATCAAAGCCGAGTACGGGTATATCGAAATGGAGTCCATCCTCCGATTTCCATAAATATCCCTCTCCTTGGTGATTATTGGTTGTAAGGAAACAGACCTTTCCATCTTCAAAGAAAGCATAACCATCCTCAATCTCGGTATCATTGCCGGTCAGGTATTCTTTATGAAAAACGTATGGTCCTTCCAACTTATCAGCGATGGCTACCCCCATGCGCCTCACATCCCCCTTCTTCATCGCTTTGTAATATAAAAAATAACGGCCATCGGGATGGGCAAAGAGCGCCGGGTTATTCACCCCCACCACGGAGCCATGGCTCCAGATCAAAGAATCTGTGGGCGGTTCGAGGATCAATCCATGATCACCTGCTTTTTTCCAGGGACCTTCCGGGCTATTTGCAATCATCATTCCAATACGCTGCGAAGCCACCTTTTTGTTTCGGGAACCTCCGCTATTTGCAATGTAAAGCAACACGTATTGGTTGTTTACCCGATGAACATTGGGATTGTGAGGGGATTTTCTATCCCATGTATCTGTTTCAGTTCCCCTTATTACCACTTCTTTAAAAACAAAGGGGCCTTCCGGACGATCGCTAACATATCGTGCGATTTCACAATGGGTGATCCATGCACCAAACCCTTCCTCGACGGGCCAGCGCGAAACAAAAAGATGTGTTTTGCCATTGGGGCCAATTACCGGTGATGCCCCCCAAACATGATAGCCTGGTTCTTCCACCGCTATCCCGGCATACTCCAGGCGATCTGCCCATGAGCGGTTAACCCGTTGTTCTTGCGCGCAAACTCCCGTAAAGCGCAAAAACCCTGAAATACAAATCAGTGTAATAAGTAATTTTTTCCTCATCCTATATTTTTTATCACATGTCGCTTCCCCTTAATACGCCAATACTGAAGCAGGCGGCAGCGGCACTTTGTTTTCTTTACGCCATGTTACCAGTTCGTCCAGTAAACCATCTGCTATTGGCTTATTTGCGTCCACCAGATTTTCACTTTCCTTGAGGTCAGCTTCCAGGTTATATAATTCTGTTTTTCCATCATTCAGAAACTGAATCAGCTTCCATTTTCCTTTACGGATAATGGAACATGGCGGATTTTTGTAGGCACTTGCCAGGTGCCAGAACAGCGGACGTTCCTTTTCCTTTTTCCCGTTCAACAAAGGCACCAAACTTTGCCCATCCAGGGTTTCGTTATAATCGCTGATATTGGCCAGCTCCAGGAAAGTAGGAAAATAATCCATTCCGCAAATAGGCGTTTGTGAAATTCCCGGCGTAATCCGTCCTTTCCAGTTCGCAAATGCGGGCACGCGAATGCCCCCTTCGTACACCGTACCTTTTGCGCCCCGCAGGGTATTTGTGCTGCTTTGCAAACCGTTAAACCCGTTGTCGGAGGTAAATATCACAATCGTATTTTCACGCAATCCTTCTTTATCCAGGTAATCGAAAATTCGTTGTACGTTCTCATCAATGGACGCTATCATGGTGGCATAGCCCGCAATTTCCTCAAGCCTTTTGGTGCCTTGTCCCGTAACCGTATCCGGGGCTTTTTCCATAAATTTCCGCAACCACGCCGTGTTCCTGGGAACGGTGGGACGGTGTGGCGCATAATAGTGCAGGTTCACAAAAAATGGTTCGCTTTTGTTGCGCTTGATAAAATCAATGGCATCATCGGTCAACCTGTCGGTTAACCATTCGTCCCCTTCCTGATCATCTATAAACGGGTTTTTAAACGGCGCTTTATAGCCGCCACTTTCTGACTTATACCCTTGGTCATAACCACGGGCGGGATCGCCCCACCAGGTTCCACCTACGTTCTCGTCAAAACCACGTC
Organism: Saccharicrinis sp. GN24d3; assembly: GCF_052400645.1. Lineage (NCBI taxonomy): Bacteria > Pseudomonadati > Bacteroidota > Bacteroidia > Marinilabiliales > Marinilabiliaceae > Saccharicrinis > Saccharicrinis sp. GN24d3. The sequence continues at coordinate 6,550 of NZ_JBQTGI010000030.1, read as the reverse complement.
CCCGGGGATAATATTTTTGGTAGTCTTGTTTATGTTTCGCCACCCAGGAGGTATCGCCATTGTCCGGTTGCTTTAGTTTTTGTTGAAATGGATAATCCTTTTCAGCTTCAGGATCTGGCCCCACAATATGCCATTTGCCCAAATGGATCAGTTTATACCCCGCCTCGTGCAATGGCTCGGCATACACCGGGTGCTCATGGCCAACCGTCCAGCGCGAGAATATATTGGTTTGGTCATTGCCGCGCTCCAATACCGGAACGTTATAAACACCGGTCCTGAATGACTGACGGCCGGTAAGCAACGCCGTCCGGGATGGCGAACAAGTTGGGTACATATAGGCATCGGTAAAAACGAGGCTTTCCCCTGCCAAATTATCCAGGTTAGGGGTTTCAAACCATTGGCTTCCCATAAAACCCACATCCTGCCAGCCCAAATCATCGGCCATAATGTAGATGATGTTGGGTTTTGTGTTACTTTCTTTCTGATTACAAGCCGACAACACGGCAATAGCTATTGGAATTATTGAAATGGTTTGAAGTATTCTTTTCATTATTTATTATTTAATCATTAGGTCTCCTTGCTCTTCCATCCACTGATGAATTGCTATTTTTAACTCCTGCAGCTTATCTGCATATACCCGGTCTTCAGCCAAGTTATTCATTTCTTCAGGATCGCTATTCAAATCGAAGAGCTGAAATTCGGGACGCTGTCTAAAACGCTGCACAAGGTCTCTTGCATTTTTATCATACCCAGCTTTAGTTAACCATGACAGATACATCTTACGCACATCTCTATCTTCAAACTTATCGACATGAAAATAATCGAAACCATTTATGGTGCGCACCGCATACAGGTTTTCAGGCGTTAAAGTCCATATTAGCTTATAGCGACCATCGGTAACAGCACGCGAAGAAAAAGCTGGTCCTTCCGGTCCGCTATTGTATATAAAAAATGCTTTCTCGCGGTGTTCTTTCTTTTTGCCTGCAATAAGCGGAAGCAGGCTTTCTCCATCCATAGACTCCGAAACTACGCCACCTGCTGCGTCTATTAATGTTGGCAAAATATCACAATATTTCCCAATAGCATCCGTTTCAAAATGAGCGGCATAAGGTTTTGGCCATTTCATTATACAGGCCGAACGAACACCTAAATCATAGGTTGTCCATTTTCCGCCGGGCATTCCCACACCATTTTCGTCTAAAACAATAAGCGCTGTACTTTCATCTAACTTATGTTTTTTAAGCGTTTCCCTGGCTTTTCCAACCTGCTCATCAAACAATCTAATTTCGGCCAGGTACTCTCTATAATAGTGACGGGTTTCTTTGGTATCCACTAAATTTTTGGGGAGCTTCAATTCATCCAGGTCCCAAAGCGAAGCATCCCCTGCATCCCAGGGAGAATGCGCATGAACCGAACAAATAATCAAACAGAAAGGTTGCTCTGGATTACGACTCACAAATTCTTCAACCCCCTCCCAATTTTCAGGCGCATTGCCGTGCAAAGTACAATTTGGCGTAAAACCATCAATAAATTCAAATGGATAAACAGACTTTGGCCTGAAATGACGTTTTCCCGTTAAGCCAACACGATAGCCCAATTTCTCCAAATGCTGAACAATACTCAATGTACCAGTTTTTGTTGCTGCATGATTGACGGTACAACCATTTTTATAAGGCGACATACCCGTGTATAATTCGGCACGGGTTGGAGCGCACATTGCCTCGGCTACAAACATGTTTGTAAAACGAATGCCCTCCTCTGCCAGTTTATCAATATGGGGTGTTGTTCCCGGGTTCTTCGAATTATAGCACCCAATATTTGAGGCACTTATATCATCGCCTAGTAGTATTAAAAAATTGGGTTGTGACGATTGACCATAAGCAGATGATACGATCCCAAACCACACAAAAATTAATCCTAATATATTATTCGAATAACTTTTCACTTTATACTTTTTGTTTTTAGGGTATTCACACGACCCATTTCACGATTCCCGCTCCCTTTTTCTATGCCAATATTCAAGTCGCCCAATTCTGCACGGGCTTTTTCTGCTACCTTCATCAATTCTTCCACTTTCCCGGGATAATGTTTAATTACATTGAACTGCTCGCCCGGATCGCGCCGCATATTATAGAGTTCGGGTTCTTCAATAACTGTGTTAATTCTTTTTCCACCATACCCATCGTTGCCCGGTGTTGTATTATACGAACCGTATGAATGTGGTAAAACTAGTTTCCAGTTGCCTTTTCTTACCGCATTTAGGTTGTTCTTGCCATAGTAATACAGTATGGTCTCTCTGGGAGTTTTTTCAAAATTGCCTTTAAAAAGCGGTGTTATGTCTACTCCATCAATTTTATTTTCAGATAGTTTTCCTCCCGTTATCGATGCAAATGTAGGCAATAAATCAACCGCACAGGCCAATTTATTGCAGACTATACCTTCGGGAACTTTGTTCGGCCACTTAATAATAAAAGGCACCCTTTGTCCGCCTTCCCAACTGGTGGTTTTACCTTCTCGCAGTCCTCCTGCTGAGCCAGCATGGTTGCCGAAGTTTAACCAAGGCCCATTATCCGTTGTAAAAATGATGATTGTATTGTCAGTTAAGTTATTTTTCTCCAGGGCTTTCATGATTTCCCCTACCGACCAATCTACTTCCATCATAACATCGCCATACAACCCTTGTTCGCTTTTTCCTTTGAACTTATCGGATACGCCCAACGGAATATGGGCCATGGTATGGGCTGCGTAAAGAAAAAAGGGTGTGTCGGCATTTCGGTTAATAAAGTCAACTGCTTTTTCGGTGTACAGCGTGGTTAACTTGTCCTGATCGGCAATACTGGCAATGGTATCGATGGTTTCGTTTCCTTCGATTAAACGCAATGCAGGATACCTGCTGTTAGGTTTCTTTTCACCGGTAACATTCGAGTGTGGCCACATATCGTTTGAGTAAGGTAGGCCTAAAAACTCGTCGAAGCCATGCTGTAATGGCAAAAACGCTTCTTGCCACCCTAAGTGCCATTTACCCACACATGCCGTTGCATACCCCTGGTCATGAAACATTTCGGCCATAGTGTACTCTTTTGAATTAAGTCCTATTTTATGCCAGGGAAACAATGCCCCGGTTAATCCAATACGGTTGGGGTAGCAACCAGTCATCAATCCGGCACGCGACGCGCTGCAAACCGGCTGAGCTGCGTAAAAATTTGTGAACCGCATGCCATTGCCGGCCATTTCGTCGATATGGGGCGTTTGAAAGCCTGTAGCACCATAGCAGCCAACATCGCCATAACCTTCGTCGTCGATGAAGACAACGATAACGTTTGGTTTGAGAATTGTTTGTTTTGTCTTGTCTGGTGTGCACCCAAACAAAACGATAGTTAATAAGAATCCTCCAATATATGCTCTCATTTTCTTATACGTTTAATTATATGGTCTAATAATGAATTTCACCAATTATATTTTGAATTTTAGTGCGAGGTCAATACCCCTTCCGGATCAGGCACACGATTGGATGTGGTGGTTGCATCGCCATACCAATAAACCCCTACGCCGTAAGCCATATCGCAGTCGGTCCAGCTCCATACTTCCATATCTAGTTTTAAAGAACTACCAAACGGCATCACATCCAGGGCCCGCGTACGTGTTTCGGTACTGTATCCCAAGGTATTCCGCTCAAATTCTGTGGTCTTTCTATTCAACTTATTATACTTGTGGCTGCGTGGTTGTGCATGAAACGGGTGCTCGTAAAAATCGGTACTCATGCCTCCCCATGAATAGGCATAGTAATCTTCAGTACCCGTACCAAAAATTGACGGGAAGTCTTCGCCATCCACCCATATTTTTTCATCGCCTTCGCCCCACCATTTCTCCACCGGATTCATGATGGTAAGCGCATCGCCAACGTACACGCCTCTTCCTTTTAGCGTTACATAATTCCAATCGGAATATGGTCGTGTGGGCACAGGATACTGTCCCCGCCAGGCGGCATTAAAATACATGCTGTTTTCATCCCATTCCCAATCACCAACAACGGCTTTCAACTGAACATCCACCGATTCCTCACCCAGATTCAAAACCGTAACTTTGGCAGATTCCTGATAAGGCATCACCCAACGACACGATAAGGTTCCATCTTCACCAACGGTACGATACCAGCCCTGATAAGGGTTCAAACCGATTCCGGAACCAAAGAAATCACCCACAGGACACCAAACAGTTTGTTGTCCGTCAAACTCCATCTGAAGAACAACTGAACGCATCACCAATGAATCGGTATACGAACCCAACTTTAATGAAAGTGAACGTACAGCCGAAGTACCTTGAGGCAGAGCAACTGATTTTTCTTCCTCCGGAGCCAGGCTTTCATGGAGTTTTACATGTTTCCCTTCTTCCGTATTTACAGGGGCTAACAACGTTTCACACACCTGTTTAATTTGTCCTTGTGCCTGGTTAAAGTCTTCCAACGTAAAAGTTTTAATGGCTGTCCCTTCCGCATATTCCCTAAAGGTAAATTGATAGAAAAAAGGCCTTTCCGTTACCGTTATCTTACAACTTTTTGCATAAGGAATAGGGAAAAATGAAACCGCTGAACGCAAAGATTTGTGCGCCAATGGGAAAGGAATAAGTCCGGTTCCATCTAAAAGCCCCATCATATTTCCTTCCAGAACAGGCTCTGGTGATCCGTCCAAATAAAACTTGATGATACTATTAGTCCCCGGGTTTTTTGCATTCCTGAATGGCATCCATGTGCGCACTATTGCACCGGCTCCCTGATGGTCCATTAATACCCATTCTTGCTGCCCGTTGTTATCTTCAATACGAATAAAGTTACTGTCCTTTTCATTCGAGTTAAAATCTTTATTTATAAACCATCCTACAGTGTCTTCCGGATTTACAGAAGCACGGTTATAACTGCTTTCCTGTTTTAACCGGAAATCTTTCTCCGGGAAGCGGGCCACAGCCTCTCTGTCTATCATTTCTGTCAGAAGTGATTCAATACTTACCTCTTTGGGTGGCTGAGCGCATGCGCTCAACATTAGAATGGCCATCAAAAATAGACTTGATAATTGGTACATTTTTCCGGATTGATTCTTCATGGTGTTTATTTAGTTTTTAATGTTTTTTTGTTTTTCAAAAATAATTTTTATTTGGCCACTTTTCCCAATTCCTGATAGGACTTCAGAAGCTCTTTCATTTCTTTTACCTTTTCAGGAAATTCATGATAAAGGTTTGTGGTTTGCGAAGGGTCTTTTTCAAGATTATAAAGTTGGGCCGGTGGGGCATCTTCCTTTATTTTTCCATTTTCGATATCGCTATTCACTTCTCCTGCAAAGGTAATGGCTGCCGGACCTCCAAAAGCATGGGCACCGTGTTTTCCAGACGTAAAACCGCCACCTCCTTGCGCGCCAATATAAATCCAACTGTCCTTGCGAATGGCCAGGTGTGTTTTTCTTTGAGCAGCCAGTAGCACTTCGGTCCGTATTTGTTTGTTGGTTTGTCCGGTAATGGCGCCCAACATATTTTCACTATCCTGCCCCTGGCCTTTCTCAAGTTTTTGCCCGGTAAGTGCTGCTAAGGTGGCCAGCATATCCACATTGCAAATCAACTGTTCCGACACGGTACCTGCTTGAATCTTCTCCGGCCAATGCGCGATAAAGGGAATTCGGTGTCCGCCCTCCCAGGCATCAAACTTAAAGCCCAACAAATCGCCATTTAATCGGTGTCCTTGTCCCCAGGCCTTTTGACCGGTAGCATTAAACATCCCGCCATTGTCGCTGGTGAAAATTACAAGGGTATTTTCGGCTACCCCCATCTCTTCCAGTGTTTGCATCACTTCCCCCACAATCCAATCCAACTCATGCACAAAATCGCCATACAATCCACATTTACTAGATCCCACAAACTGCGGTGCTGGTGTAAACGGATGGTGAATATTGGTGGTGGCATAATACAAAAAGAAAGGTTTCTCTTTTTGTCCTTTCATCCAGTCAAGCGCCTTCCCTTTTAAATGCGTTCCCACTTCATCATCAACATATAACTCATGTGCCTTATCTGCTCCACCAATGGCATCCAATTTCATTTTTTCGAAAACGGCTGCCGTTTTGGCACTTTTACCGTAAACAAAAGGGTCGTCTTCTGCATAACCTACCACATTGTGGTTTTCGACATAAACAAAAGGAGGATGACTGTTTACCACGGGAACCCCATAATAATAATCGAAGCCCAGTTCGTTAGGTCCCGGAGTTAATGGTTTATTCCAATCAACGGGTTCCGTTGTTCCAAAGCCAAGGTGCCACTTGCCAATACAAGCTGTTGTGTAACCAGCCTTTTTAAGTACCGAGGCAATGGTTGTTTTTTGTGTATCGATTATCAGTTTATTTTTAAGGAACACGGGATTATTCAGGTTTCCGTGGCGCACGGGGTATTCGCCGGTAAGCAAAGCATAACGCGAAGGGCTGCACACTGCCGATGCGGAATGGGCATCGGTAAACATCCGGCCTTCCCTGGCCAGTTTATCGATGTTGGGCGTTTGCAGTTTGGTGGCTCCATA
>NZ_JBQTGI010000029.1:0-49744 GCF_052400645.1 Saccharicrinis sp. GN24d3 | reverse complement strand
TGACTTAAGATTTAAATAGTGTAATGTATTCTTGCTAAATAAAATCGTTGATTACTTTCGGGAGCATCGTTCTGGTGAGTTGAAATGATGCAGCGAAGTGTCTTGTTTTAAAGTAATATTTCAATGTGTAATAGAATTTCTAATGCATATTGCGGGTTAAACCACGAATTAAGCTAATTTTAACCATGTTTGTATTATATATTTAATTATTGATCTTTGGAACCGGTTTTAAATACTATGCAAAAAATAAATAAACTTATAGAACGGATAAGAGAGATAGGAGAATGCTATCTCATGTTTTCCGGTGGAATGGATAGTTGTGCCATATTGGGTGCCGCGAAGATGGCCCATGTTACGGTAACACCCGTATGGATTGACAATGGATTTGGAAGAGCCAGTGAGTATTTAATCAGGAAACAAGTTGGCCTAATTAGCCATGAAGAATTAAGGATAATCCCGGTAAATCCTATTCCAAAAGCTATAGAAAACCCGACAGATAGATGTTATCATTGTAAAGGCCAAATAATTAAAGCTATACAAGACCTAGGCTCGGATGTGCTGATCATAGACGGAACAACAGGAAGCGATACAGGTTATCGTCCCGGGCGAAAAGCTTTGAGTGAGCACGGAGTTATTTCTCCCTTGGCAGAACTTGGCATTACATCAGCTGAAGCCAAAGAAATAGCAATAAAAATGGGCGCCGACCAAGATATAGCCGATCTGGAAAGTTGTTTGGCTACACGAATCAATTACAACGTTGCCTTATTGGAAAAAACGCTGGATGTAGTTAGAAATATAGAGCAGGCCGTTATTGCGGAAACCCAGGATTATAATGTGAGGTGCCGGGTTGATGATGCCGACCATATAAGGATTGAACTCTCCAATGAAGAAAGTTTTAAGGCCATCGCCAATCGTGAGTTTAGGAATAATTTGATTACTTTAGGTGAACAGTTTGCGATGTTTACTACCATCGATCTTAAACCATCAAGGCCTAATGCGTACGATAGTAGAATCTGCAATTTGGATACGGGAAAATAAAAACTGGAGACTGAAAGTTAGTAGATGGTAAGCTGGAAAACGGGATCCTGAGACCAGTATATTAAAAGTTGAGACCCATCCCTCCATCTTTGATGGAGTATTTCCTTTTTTCTTGAAAAAGGGGGAAAACAAAAACAAAGAGTGTTCATTAAACAGACTATTATTTTTTGAAGATATTTTTTCATTCCAGACAAGCTTTACAGACATGGCCATGGCTATGGCGGAAAAAGTTTAACAACGGACTAAGAAAAACAAGGCGAAAATTGGTTTGGGTATTAGATTCTTCCCATTGGTTTCGGTTCTATTATAGAGAGGTCTTAAAAATGTTCCGGTACCAAATATTAAAGACTTTTGGCCTATCACTATTGACAAATGACTAATTTTCTAATGACTATTTAAAAATGACTTTCGACGAAATTTTTAACAAGATACAAGCAGGGGAAATAACTAAGGAAGAAGCGCAAAAACACTTCTCATTGGATTGGATGGAAACAGCCAGTCGTTATATTTTGGACGTGAACCGAGGAATGCGCACGAATATTCCGGAAATCATATATGGTGAGTACAAATCGCTCGAACAAACCGTGGAGCTTATAGGGGACATCTTAAAAGAACATCCCCGTGTGGTAATCTCCCGCAGTAAATTTAACGATGAGGTGGCAGAACAATTCGAAGGCAGCTATCCTGTTATCAAAAGCGAAAATGTACTGTTCATCGGGGAATTGCCAGACCCTAAGGGACATATTTTGGTGGTAAGTGCCGGAGCCGCCGATCATCCCGTTTCTGAAGAATGTGAAATTATTTTAAAGGCGGTTGGCGTAAATCCTATTGTGTTTGAAGACCGGGGGATTGCCCATCCAACCCGGGTGCTGGAAGCGATTAAACAGGGTGTGGATAAAAATGCCAAAGCCGTTATCGTGGTGGCCGGAATGGAAGGTGCTTTGGCTCCCTTTGTGGCATCTTTGGTGGCGCTTCCGGTTATTGGAGTCCCTACCTCAGTGGGTTATGGCTTTAGGGCCAAAGAGGCGGCTCTAACGTCAATGCTGGCATCATGTGCTCCAAATCTTACCGTAGTTAATATTGATGGCGGTTTAAGGGCTGCCGTGGTCGCTGCCCTTATCGCTAAAAATAGTTCTTCGTAACGTTGCTCCGGCAACACATAAACCATGCGATGACAATATGTATTGATGTGCGGTTTTCCCACCATGTGATGGATGCGATGAACCACGATTAACCGGGATCTGTCATTAAAGGTTTGATAAATTACTTCATGTCAGTATGCATCCGCCGTATCGAGGTAATCGCGATTACAAAAATCTTACATTCCTGTGTTTAAGTAGTGATTATATTTTGATCATCGAATTGGCATTTAGATGAAATCTAATGACAATTTTGGGATTAAACCCGTAATATGTATTAGAAATCCTGTTGCGCACCCCTAGTATTAAAAAGAATAGCAAAAAAAAGCAAGCCTTTTACTAGCTTGCTTTTTTTAATATGATAATATAATAGAATCTACACCTATAAACTTTCAACTAATTTACTCATCATTTCCACTACTTTATTGAACACATTTTCCCCGGTAAAACCGAATTCCTCGTCCAATACAGTATAAGGGCTCGAGTATCCAAAGTGATCCAATCCCCAAACAGAACCTTTCGCACCAACCAAACCTTCAAGCGTTACAGGCAAACCGGCGGTCAAACCAAAACGAGGAACATTCACGGGAAGCACTTCTGCTTGGTAAGCTTCATCCTGGTTACGGAAAACACCTTCTGAGATAACGGAAACAATCTGGATTTTAAATCCTTTTTCTTCTCTTAATTTAGCTGCCCCCTCCACGAGAGTTGAAACTTCGGAACCACTTGCCAACAGAACGACATCCGGCGTACCGGCATCTTTTTCAACAATGTAAGCACCTCTTTTTGCTTGTAAAGCTTGCTCGTAGCTGCTTCCGGGTAAATTTTTAATGTTCTGACGCGATAGGATAAGGGCTGTTGGCGTTTTGGTGTTGTTCAAGGCCATTTCCCAAGCCACGGTGCCTTCTTCAGCATCCGCAGGACGAAGAACCATCATCGAGTTATCGCCGTGGTGGTTTTTCAATTTCTCCATTAATCGTATTTGTGCTTCCTGCTCAACAGGCTGGTGCGTAGGACCATCCTCCCCAACGCGGAAAGCATCGTGGGTCCAAACATATTTAACCGGTAATTGTTGCAGCGCGGCAATACGAACAGCCGGTTTCATGTAATCAGAGAAAACAAAGAATGTACCCACAACAGGGATTACACCCCCGTGCAAGGCCATACCGTTTGCAACAGCTGCCATTGTTAACTCGGTAACTCCGGATTGCAGGAACTGACCAGAGAAATCACCCTTTTCAAAAGCTTTGGTTTTCTTTAAGAAACCATCCGTTTTGTCCGAGTTTGCAAGATCGGCAGAAGAAACAATCATGTTCTCCACCTGGTCGGCAAATACACCTAAAACAGTTGCTGATGCGGCACGTGTCGCAGCTCCCGGCTTTTGCTCAATGGAACTGAAGTCAACTTCAGGGGCCTTACCTGAAAAGAACCTGGCAAACTTAGCCGCCAACTCCGGATTTGCTTTCTCCCACTCAGCTTGTTCTGCTTTTTTAGCAGCCACATAAGCTGCTTTTTTGGCGGTAACTGCAGCATAATACTCGGCAACTTCGTCAAAAACCACAAAAGGATTTTCAGGGTTGCCTCCTAAATTCTTTATAGTGCTATCAAAACACGCTCCGGCAGCGGAAAGAGGCTGGCCATGAGTGGAAACCATTTTTTCGAATGACGAACCATCCTCTTTAACAGCACCTTTGCCCATAATGGTTTTACCGATGATAAGGAAAGGCTTCTCGGTTTCGGCTTGAGCCGCTTCCAATGCCTTACGAATTTCATCCGAATCGTTGCCATCTATAGTCATTACCGACCATCCCCAGGCCTCGTATTTTTTAGCTGTGTCCTCTGTGGTTACAGCTTCCGTTTTTGTAGATAATTGGATGTCGTTTGAATCATAGAACATTACCAGGTTGTTCAAACCCAGATACCCCGCGATACGACCTGCTCCTTGAGAAATCTCTTCCTGGATACCACCGTCCGAAATAAACGTATAGATATTGTGGCTCATCCATTTTCCGAAACGTTCGGTCAGGAATTTTTCGGTGATGGCCGCTCCTACAGCCATGGTGTGTCCTTGCCCTAGTGGGCCGGAAGTGTTCTCCACACCTCTTTCAAAATCAACCTCCGGGTGACCGGGTGTCGGACTTCCCCACTGACGGAAGTTGGCCAACTCGTCCATGGTGTATGCGCCAGTCAAAGCCAACTGTGCGTATAGCATCGGCGACATGTGGCCCGGATCCAAAAAGAAACGGTCTCTGTTTACCCATTTCCTATCGTTAGGATCATAGTTAAGGTATTCAGAATAAAGAATGTTAATAAAGTCGGCACCCCCCATTGCTCCTCCCGGGTGTCCTGATTTTGCTTTTTCTACCATGGCAGCTGAAAGGACTCTAATGTTGTCAGCAGCTCTGTTCACAGTTACATTACTCATTTTTAAATAAAAATTACGTGTTTAACTTTCCATTTACAGTTTTTACCCCTATGATCCTTAAAATGAAATTGTGACAAAGGTAATTCTTTTTTGTAATTGAGGAATAATAAACTGCTCTATCTTAAGGTTAAGAATATATCATAATCAATATTTCACATCGAAACCTTGAAATTAGCGCCCTTGATTGGTTTCTATGAATTGTTTGAATACGACCGTGGAATTACCATCCCGACAAAATATTGATGCCAAAGTTACCTTCGTGTATTTTGCCCTGATGAATTGGGATAGCATAATACGGTTCAACAATCAAAGCACCTAAAAGATTGATGCGTAAGGCAGCTCCTGTACTCATTACCGGAATTCTGGAGTTCTCATTTAACGTGGTAAGGCTCCATACCGGTTCCGAATCACTGTTCCAGGCCAATCCGGCATCATAAAAAAAAGCCAGTTCCGAGAACAAAAAGTTAGACCTTATCCAACCGTATTTTCTAGGTCCGCTAAATGGTATTCTCATTTCAAAGTTAGAAACCATCACCTTCGAGCCCAGGAGTTGGTTGGTTGATATTTTTCCGTCTTCTTCGCTGCCATAAAAGTTGCCGGTTTCGTACCCTCTTACATACCAGGGATAACCAATATAAATGCCGAGTAATTTATCACTTTCACTTTCCTTTCCGTATCTGCCGTAGTGATAAAATCTGAAAGCAAAAGTATAAGGTTTAGCTCTAAAATATTTTCGGAAATCGAGTAAAAAAGTATTCATATTTACCCCGTGCAAGTACCGTTCGTAACCAAATCTTATTCTTTTACCTTCAATAGGTGAGGCCAACCCGTATTTTGAATTATCAATTACATATGCCAAATCCAGAATGCCAACACCAAAAGAAGAAGGAGAATCTACCAACTGTTTTTTTTGGGTAGTGGTGGAATAAAATGAGTTGGGGTTATTTATTCGTTCGGTTCTGTAACTGTAGTAGGCTGCCGAGATCCCTGCTTCAATCCGGTGCGCTTTGTTAATTGGATAGTAACCAAATAAACTTAGTTGATCTACAAAGGTTCGTTGAAATATATAGGATAGCTCATCTTCACCCGAACTTTCATTAGTCTCACTGCGGTAATATCCGGTTCGGTATGGAATATGCGATAGGCTGGTGCCTAATTTAATGGGGCGTTTTTGATTGACATAGGCCACCTGGGCACCAAAATCATAAATCTCTCCGTTTACATTTAATCCGGTATATAGCACATGTTCGCTTAAGATATCACTAAAACGGGCCTCAATGCTTCCTGCCATTCCTGAGCCGAATCTTCCGGTCATTACCCCTACCCCCGTGTTGCCAACATAATCCAGTTTAAATTTGGCTTTGATAGGTTCGGTATAAAAACTATCCGGTTCTGCAGGGGTTTTTAGCTTGTTTACCAACAGGTTAGCATCTACTTCCGAAGGAAATTTTGAATAAGGCATCAGTCTTGAAGCATAACGTTTATGCTGTAAATCTGTTACCTCAACGGCCGTTTTTTCTATCCGGGGGATGTTTGCTTTTAAAATCGAAAAGCGACCTTCCCATAACATGTTGTAATAAAGATACCTGCCCGATATTGTTAAGGCAGGAGATAGGTTGGTCATCCCGGTAATGCCTGTTGGGTATTGTGTCAGCTGTTTTACAGAGCCTGTTCTTTCGTTGAGAACATATAAATTTCGGGTGCCATCCCTGTCCGACAGAAAATAGATTTTTGTGCCATCAGGATCTACTATCGGATTTACATTTTGTGCACCATCAAAAACTGAGTAAACCTTTTTTTTACCTGTCTTTAGATATATGGAGGCCAGATTGTAATGATGGTTTAAATATTTAACCTGTGTTGGAGATGGGGCGTCGGTAACGTAATATAAACAATTACCTTCGTTGTTCCAGGCAGCTTGCAAATTGCACTCATTATCGTTTGTAAGGTTGCTGAGTTCTTTTGTGCTGAAGCTATACAGATATAAATCCGATATTCCATTCCTTAACCCCGTAAAAACCAGCTCCTCCCCATTAGGCGACCAAGCCGGATAGCCTATACCATCGACTTGGTCAAAAGTAATGGCATCGGAGATATCACCTGTTTCGGTATCAAAAATAATTAGGGAACTTTTTCCTTTCACATAAGCCACATAGGCAAAATGCCGACTGTCATTGGACCATGTACCAGCTGTCTCCAAAAAACTGATAGCATCAATATCGTCACTAAAAGTGGAAGAATAAATCTTTTTTAATACCTGACCGTTTTTTGCATCAGCCATAAACAAGTCAAGGCTAAACAAATCCCTTTCTGATAAGAATATAATTTTTTCTCCGTCCGGACTTACAGAAGGAGCCAAGTTGTAATTGCCACTGTTTTTATGAGAAATAATACGTTCGCCATGAACCGAGAAAGTCGAGTCGTTAATATTATTGAGCAGGTGATCTTCGAGTTTGTTTTTCCACAAGGTAGAAAGGGAATCCATGGACATCATTAGCACATCCGAAATAGCCTCTTCCACGCCTTTATTGGCTGTTTCGAGCATTAAGTGCTTGATATACTGTTCTCCATAGGTATGTGCGATATAACTCCAAAATGCCTGTCCGTAGCGGTAGGGCGAATAACTGTAGTTTACGGTCATCTGTTTGAGTGTAGGAAACTTGTCATGAATCAGTGCATCACGCATCCACAGTACCGTATGGCTGTCTGTATTACCGATAGATAGGTATTCGGCCATGCCTTCTATCATCCACAGGGGAATATTTTGGATGGCCGATAATCCCAGGTCAGCTTTTTCCTGGATAATATGATACTGAAAGGCATGCACCATCTCATGACCCAGTACATGATCTGTTTGATGGCCGGAAAAGTTGACGGGCATTACGACCCTGCGTTTAATACCTTCCGTAACCCCTCCAGTACCAACACTGATGTTGCCACTGATTGCTGTAGTCTGCTGAAAATCGGCATGGTTGCTGTAAATCAGCAATGGGTTACGAATAACGAAGGTATCTAATAATATTTGCTGATGGTAATTATACCACTTCTCGCACTGGTTGGCCAGGGCTCTCACCAGGCTGTCAGATTTAAAATAATGGTAAATCTCGAAGTGAGGTGTTTTGTACAGTTCAAATTTAAATTGCTTGTATTGAGGCTTGTTCTGCCCAAAATATTGCGCAAACATGGTTGCCGACACGAATAAAAATAATAACAACCAGAATCCATATTTTAACCGACCCCTGTACATTTCTGCCCCTCATGTAACTATGTGTAAGTTACAAACGGAATGGTTTATACGCAAGAAAATACGAATGGTTTGTTTATTCCGGATGGCATATTTTACAGCGTTTTTGTAAATAAGCAACCTTTAAATATCGGGAAACCTTCAGAAACCCCCTTTGGGATCGCGATGGATGAACATTCAAATAAAAAATTCTGAAGGTTACGATACGATTTTCTTGATCTGAAGCGCAATAATTTCCAAACCATATCAACTACCTATAAATTATTCCATTCTTCTTTTATAAATCACCCCTAAAGTTTCATCCAAAAAATTAACTTTGTAAGTCGCAACTGTAGCAAAACGTTTGATTTTAAAGAGCTGATTTACAATGTTTTTAATATTTGATACCGAAACCACAGGATTACCAAAGAATTGGAAAGCACCCATTACGGATACCGACAACTGGCCCAGGATGGTTCAGTTGGCTTGGCAATGTCACGACATTGAGGGGAACTTCCTTTTCGCCAAAAACCATGTGATAACACCAGATGGATATTCCATTCCTGAAGATGTGGTGGCGGTGCACGGTATCACAACAGAAACAGCGCACGAAAAAGGTGTTCCTTTAAAGGAGGCCTTGGATGATTTTATGGCCGACGTGGCCAAAAGCAAGTTCATCATCGGTCACAATGTAACATTTGACATCAATATTGTCGGTTGTGAGTTGGTACGTTGCGAAATGAATGAGCAAGCCCTGGTGAAGGCGCCGATGCTCGATACCATGACGGGTAGTAAAGAATTTTGCGCTTTAACACGAGGGGGGAAGCTTAAAAACCCCACTCTTACCGAGTTGCATATAAAACTCTTTAAAGTTGCTTTTGAAGAAGCACATAATGCTGCAGCAGATGTGGAAGCAACATCACGTTGTTTCCTGGAGCTGGTTCGTGTGGGTGGACTATCCTTGCAGCTGCTGCAAATGACAGAAGCTGAATTAGAGGTATTTAGAAAAAACAATCCTGACGAAATACAGCTGGTCGGCATAGAATACGAATCTTTTAAAGTAGATGTTTTTGAAGATATCCCGCTCGAAGAAGAGGAACGAATTATTGCCGAAGCAGCTAAAACTGCCGAAACCTTTCCGTTTGTGCATTTACATGTCCATACCCAATATTCTATTCTGGACGGAGCCAATAAAACTGCTGCTATTGCCGCCAAAGCAAAAGAAGATGGTCAGCCCGCGGTTGCTATCACCGATCACGGTGGAATGTTTGGTGTCAAGGAATTTCATGTGGCTTGTAAAAAGAACGATGTTAAGCCCATCATTGGCATTGAAGCCTATGTTGCGCAACGTGGTCATTTGCGTAAGGATGACAAAACGGATTCATCAGGATATCACATTATATTACTGGCCAAAAACTACAAGGGATATCAAAACCTTCTAAAATTAACTTCTGTTGCACATACGGATGGTTTTTATTACAAACCGCGTATTGATAAAGAGTTACTTGAAAAATACAGCGAAGGCGTTATTGTAACCAGTGCATGTTTGGGAGGTGAGGTTGCCCAGCACATTATGCAGGGAAACCTGGATAAAGCCAAGGAAACAATACGTTGGTTTAAGGATGTGTTTGGCGACGATTATTATCTGGAGTTGATGCGCCATATCAATAACGATCCTATCTTAAGACGCGATACCTGGCAAAACCAGGCTAAGGTAAACCGGGTGCTCATTAAATTAGGGAAAGAGTTGGGCGTAAAAGTAGTAGCCACAAACGATTCGCACTTTACCAACGAAGAAGATGCCGAAGCACACGATATGTTGGTATGTTTAAGTACAGGCCGGGATTATACCGATCCAACCCGTATGCGTTATTCCAAGCAGGAGTGGTTTAAAACCAGCGAGGAAATGAGCAAGCTCTTTGCCGATATTCCGGAGGCCATCCATAATACCATTGAAATTGCCGAAAAGGTAGAGTTCTTTGAACTGAACAGTGATCCTATTATGCCTCCTTTCGATATCCCGGAGGACTTCGGAACCTTTGAAAGTTACCGCGAAAAATATGATGAAGCGGCACTGATCGAAGAGTTTGGCGAGGATTCGTATAAACGATTGGGAGGATATGAAAAGGTTGTGCAGATCAAGCTGGAGGCAGATTATCTGGAGCACTTAACTTACGAAGGTGTCAAATTACGTTATCCCGATAATTTTACCGATGATAAGAAAGAAAGAATCGATTTTGAGCTCAATACGATTAAAACCATGGGGTTCCCCGGTTACTTCCTGATTACACAGGATTTTATTAACTGGGCAAAAGATAATGGAGTACTCGTAGGACCCGGAAGGGGATCTGCCGCCGGCGCTGCGGTAGCCTATTGCATAAAAATTACGGATGTTGACCCCATCAAATACGATTTGCTGTTTGAACGATTTCTAAACCCCGATCGTATATCCATGCCCGATGTGGATATTGATTTCGATGACGATGGAAGACAAAGGGTACTCGACTATGTTACCGATAAATATGGGCAGGATAAGGTGGCCCACATCTGTACCTTTGGTACGATGGCCACCAAGAGTTCGATAAAAGATGTGGCCAGGGTTCTTAATTTGGATTTATCCGAAGCCAACCGCTTGGCCAAAATGGTGCCTGAAGCACCAAAAATGAATTTTAAAAAGGCCTTTAAAGAAGTCCCCGAACTTGAGTTGGAAAAAGATTCTTCAGATCCCCTGGTTGCCCAAACCATGAAGTTTGCCGAACAGCTGGAAGGTGCAGTTCGCCAAACCGGCGTTCATGCCTGTGGTGTTTTAATCGGTAAAAATCCGCTGGTCGAACATTTGCCGGTTATGCCAACCAAAGGTGAGGAACTGCTGACCACACAGTACGACGGAAGATTTGTGGAAGATATCGGTCTGCTTAAAATGGACTTTCTGGGCCTGAAAACCCTATCCATATTTAAAGAAGTTCTGGATAATATTAAACTTTCCAAAGGCATTGATATCGATCTGGCCAATATATCCTTGGAGGATGAAAAAACATTTGAACTGTTCGGTAATGGTGAAACAACAGCGGTTTTCCAGTTTGAGTCCCCCGGGATGAAGAAACACTTGCGAGGTCTGCAACCAAACCGCTTTGAAGATTTGGTAGCCATGAACGCCCTGTACCGTCCCGGTCCGATGGAATACATTCCTTCTTTTATCGAGCGTAAGCACGGTCGCGAAGAAATCAAATATGACCACCCCATGATGGAACCCTACCTGAAAGATACCTACGGTATCACCGTATATCAGGAACAGGTGATGCTTCAGTCAAGGGCACTGGGTGGGTTTACCAGAGGTGATTCCGATTCCCTTCGTAAGGCAATGGGTAAAAAGATCATCTCCATGATGGATAAGCTGAAGCTTAAATTTATTGATGGTTGTTTGGCAAGCGAAGAGTTTATGAAGGCTTGTAAAAACGGTGAAACCACCATTCAAAAACCCGAGGACCTCATCGAAAAAATCTGGAAAGACTGGGAGGCTTTTGCCAGTTACGCTTTTAACAAGTCGCACTCAGTTTGTTATGCATACGTTGCCTATCAATCAGGTTACCTTAAGGCCCACTATCCGGCGGAGTTCATGGCCGGGGTACTTAGCCGCAACCTTTCCGACATCTCTAAGATTACAACCTTTATGGAGGAGTGTAAGCGAATGGGAATGGAAGTGTTAGGACCGGATGTAAATGAAAGTTACCGTAAGTTTACCGTAAATAAAAGTGGAGCTATCCGTTTTGGTATGGCAGGTGTAAAAGGTGTTGGTGCGGGAGCTGTAGAAGAAATTATCAGAGTTCGTGAAGAAGGCGGGCCATTTAAAGATATATTCGACTTTGTGGAACGAGTGAATCTGCAAACGGTAAACAAAAAGAACCTGGAAGCATTGGCGGCCGCGGGAGGTTTTGATGGTTTTACAGATTTACACAGGGCACAATACTTTACCACATTACCGGGCGAACAAACCACTTTTGTGGAGAATCTGGCCCGTTATGGCAATCTGTATCAAAACGATCAGGCCACGGCCGCCAGCTCACTTTTTGGAGCGGTAGGAGCAAATGCCGCAATCACCAAGCCGGTGGCGCCTGTGTGCGAGGAGTTTTCCATACTTGAAAAGTTAGCCAGAGAAAAGGATTTGATAGGAATTTACCTTTCTGCCCACCCGCTTGATGTTTATAAGCTGGAGATTAATCACTTCTGCACCACCAAATTCAAAGACCTCGAAGATCTCGAAAAAATGAAAGGTCGTGATATTACCATGGGTGGAATCGTAACTGCTGCGCGCTCCGGTACCACAAAAAAAGGGAATCCTTATGGAATAATGACGGTGGATGATTATACGGGATCCTATGAATTCGCTTTTTTTGGAAAGGATTATCCCGAGTTTGCCAAATTTATGGTAGAGGGATATTACATTATGATTAGGGGCAAAGTTCAGGAGAAGCAATGGACCAAGGATGGTGAGCTGGAAGTGAAAGTGAATAAAATTGAGATGTTGGATGGTGTCAGGGAATCCAGGGTTTCGGGCATCAATATTCAAATTCCGTTGCAATCGCTCGATGAAGCTATGGTGACGGATTTAGCAGAGCTATCAAAGGAGGCAGAAGGGTATGTGACCCTCAAGTTTTCCATTTACGATAAAGAGGAACTAACGCATCAAGCGCAGTTTTTCTCCAGGTCGACCAAAATTAACCTAACCGATGAAATAGTGGAATATTTGGATGCCCATCCGGATATTTCGTTTACGTTGACATAGGATTTCTAGGAGATTGGCACTGACGTATGCGCGGAGTTACGCTGATTTCTTAACTGATATTCCGCGAGACTTTGCGTTTTCATCTGCAGAACTCTGAAAGAAACTTTCAGCGTGAAATAATTAAGACTAAAATAATTTTTTAATTTTGTCACTCATAAAAAAAACAGTACTTTGCGTGCTTGCAAAATTTGGTAAAAGACTATGCGACAATATCTTGATTTGTGCCAACGAGTGTTGGATGAAGGCGTATTAAAAGGAGACAGAACAGGAACAGGAACCACCAGTGTCTTTGGGCATCAAATGAGGTTTAATTTACAAGAAGGCTTTCCTTTGGTGACGACCAAAAAACTTCACCTGAAATCAATTATCCACGAACTTATCTGGTTCTTAAAAGGAAGTACCAATGTTAAATACTTGCAGGATAATGGGGTTCGTATCTGGAACGAATGGGCGAAGCAGGATGGTGAACTGGGACCTATTTATGGTTATCAATGGCGATCGTGGCCCATGGCGAACGGTAAATATGTCGATCAGATTAAGCAGGTACTAGAGTCTATCAAAAGCAACCCTGATTCCCGTCGTCATATTGTGAGTGCATGGAATGTGGGTCAGTTGGACGAGATGCAATTACCCCCATGTCATATTCTGTTTCAGTTTTACGTAGCTGATGGTAAGCTATCATGTCAATTGTACCAGCGCAGTGCAGATTTATTTTTAGGGGTTCCGTTCAACATTGCATCCTATGCGTTGTTAACCATGATGGTAGCACAAGTAACTGGTTTGGAATTGGGTGATTTTGTGCACACGTTAGGAGACGTGCATATCTACAACAACCATTTGGAACAGGTAAAATTGCAGGTTTCTCGTGATACAAGGCATTTACCGACTATGACACTGAACCCTGATATAAAACATATTGATGAATTTAAGTACGAAGATTTCACCTTAAGTAATTACGACCCCCATCCACATATTAAAGGAGCTATCTCCGTGTAAAATAAATATTTAGCCAATGACAAAAATTTCAATGATTGTGGCCATAGCCAAATTAAACTCTATAGGCCAAAACAACGATTTGTTAGCATATATTCCTAGCGATTTAAAAAGGTTTAAGGCACTTACAACAAGTCACACTATTATTATGGGCCGAAAAACATTCGACTCTTTGCCTAATGGTGCATTGCCAAATCGCAGAAATATCGTGATTTCAAGAAACGAAGCCTTAAAGCTTGAAGGGGCTGAAGTGGTTCACTCACCGGATGCAGCCCTTGAACTTTGCAAGGAGGAAAAAGAGGTGTTTGTAATTGGTGGAGCTACCATATATGAAACCTTTTTACCTAAAGCAAGCAAGCTTTACCTTACGCTCATCGATCAGTATTTTAACGATGCGGACACTTTTTTTCCGGATTTTAATGAGTCTGAATGGAAAGAAACGTACAGGGAAGAAGTGACGGATGATAACCAAAACGACTTTAACTACACCTTTTTAGAATTAGAAAAGAAATAAATTAGATTGCATTCACCCTAGTTATCATTTGAAGCGAGGTGACATCCAAACACCTAAAAGCAAATTACTACCGGAGGGACTTACAATGAAGCTAATGACCAAAAACTAATTTACTGTTGAGTAACCATTAAATGCAGCATTAAAATATGATACAAGAAGTCATGTTTTGGTGCTTTTTTGTTTTTATAACTTTTCCCCGCAAAACTTGCAGTATCTGGCATCTTTATCATGTCCTTCCTGCAAGCACGATGGGCATACCTGCGTGGTGGTGTCAATGTCCCGTTTACGGGTAAGCTCGGCAGTAACTATACCTGTAGGTACGGCTATTATGGCATAACCCATAATCATAACTATGCTAGCCAGCGTTTGGCCCAGGGCGGTTATAGGAGCTATATCGCCGTATCCAACCGTGGTTAGGGTAACGATGGCCCAATAGATACTGATGGGAATACTGGTAAAACCACTGCCCTCGTTTGATTCGATGATATACATGAGTGTTCCTAAAATAACCACCAGGATAAGAATGGTAAATAAGAAAACGCCAATCTTATTTCGGCTGGCCATCAGTGCTTTCCAAAGCTGGGAGGCTTCGTTTATATATCTTGTTAGCTTAAGTACCCTAAAAATCCTTAGTAATCGTAAAGCTCGTAAAACCACGAGCATGTGTGTTCCACTAAATATCAAACCTAAAAAAGTAGGTATGATAGACAGAAAGTCAATAATCCCATAAAAACTGAGCGCATATTTAAGGGTTTTTCGAACAACCCACAATCGTATCACGTATTCAGCCAAAAAAACAAATGTCACTATCCATTCCAGTACAGCCAAGCGATGGTAAAACGCTTCCGATTGATCCTCAAGGCTTTCCAACATTACACTTGCAACACTTAAAAGAATCAGAACAATTAAAGTGATATCGAATAATTTACCCGCTTTGGTATCTGCCTCAAATATGATGTCGTATAACTTTTGTTTCATCTATGCATATTAAAAATCTATATTCTTTGACTGTAATTATTTCCCATAACAAAATCACATCGTATATTTACCAAAAATAGCAACATTAATGAGTATTGAAAGCATAAAAAGCAATTTTAAGGAAGCCAGGGGTTTATTAGACGATTTTATTGGTGATGACAACAACTGGGAGAACATGAAATCTGCAGGCGATATAATGGTGGATTGCCTGAAGAATGGAGGAAAAATAATCTCGTGTGGTAACGGCGGGTCCATGAGTGATGCCATGCATTTTGCCGAGGAGCTAAGCGGACGATTTAGAGAGGATAGGAAAGGTTTGGCCGCGGTTTCAATATCGGATCCTACACATATTACCTGTGTTGGAAACGACTATGGCTTTGACTCTATTTTTTCGAGATATGTGGAGGCGGTAGGCAAGCCGGGAGATGTGTTGCTCGGTATCAGCACAAGCGGCAATTCGGCCAATGTTTTAAAGGCGGCAAAGGAAGCCCAAAAAAATGGGATGAAAGTAATTGCGCTAACAGGCAAGAGTGGAGGCAAACTAAAAGATAATTGCGATGTAGAGTTACGCATTCCCCATTCTGGCTATTCCGACCGTATTCAAGAGTTACATATTCAAATAATCCACTCCTTTATTCAATATATTGAGATGGAATATTTTAAATGATTTTTAGACTTACGAACATACTAGAACTACAAAATGTTTGTTATTAGTTAAGTGGCATTTATAAATTGCACCAGGTATGATTTTCAAAAGTTTAATTAATTCTTTGTTCATTGCTACCCTTTGTTTGTTATTGCAAGGATGTATAAAGGAAGACCTGAGTAAAATATCTTCGGACTATGAATGGAATGGTAAAATATCATTACCGTTAAGTTCGAAAAAGATTACTGCTGACAACTATGTTGGGATATTAGGCCTGGTGGATGACTATATTAATTCAGGTGGCTGGGGAGTAGTGCATACAACAACTGCCGATTTCAACTTTTCAGATAGATATCCGCATCCTGAATATATTGACAGCATCATGCTCAGGTTTGAGATCACTAATAATTTTCCGGGTAAGTTAGAAAAAATGACCATGTTGTTTTTAGATGAGTCAGAGAGCAGCACGATACCTGCACTTAGTGATTTACCTTTAGAAATGGAAGCTCCTACGCTTAACGAAGCAGGCGACATAACTAGCAAGTCATACTTATTAATTGATCAATGGTTTTCAAAAGAGGATATTCCATCATTAATAGATACTAAGTTCGTATATGTACGGGTTTTGATTAAAGAAATTGATCTTAGAGAGGTTGTGCGGGAAAGAATGGATGAATATAGTATAGATGTTAATATTGCATTGAGGTCGGTTGAGACTGTGCCGGTAGAAGAACTTTAAGCTGATGAGGAACGTTTACTTCGCTATACTTTTATCCTGGATTTCTTGTCATTTAAATGGGCAGCAGAACAACACTTTGTTCTTGATGCACGAGCTTCCGCAGGCTAATATCGTTAATCCGGCCGTACCAATCGACTGTAAGCTCTTTGTGGGTTTTCCGGGCATTGGGTCCACCCATGTCAATGCTTATTCAACCGGGTTTGCATTAAGCGACATCCTCGTTTCCTCAAGTGGCGACTCGTTAAGGTTTGAACTGGATGATGCTATTTCAAACATGAGTAACAAAGAAATGATTGCCACAGAAACGCATCTCTCGCTGCTGTCTGCAGGATATAAATACAAGCAGAACTATTTTACGATAGGCGTAAACGAAAAAGTGAACACATATAGCACTTTGAATAAAAATGCGCTTCGGTTGATTCATGGTGGGAATACGCAATTCGAAGGGCAACTGACCAACCTGAACGGAACACGTGTAAACGCGATACATTACAGGGAATATGCACTGGGATGGGCCAGGGAAATTAGCAAACGCCTCAGTTTGGGTATCCGGTTAAAATTTTTGTTCGGAAAAGCCAATATATATACTAAACCTGCCCGGATGAGTTTATATACCGATGCTATATCTTTTGAAACCTACGTTGCCAGTTCCATGGAAGGAAACATGTCCTTACCGGTGGATGTTACAACGCATACCGATGGAAAACTGGATGAAATGGTTGAGAGAGATAATGTAAAAACAGGAGATTATTTAATGAACAGGGAAAACGGAGGATATGGTGTTGATTTGGGCTTTATCTACGAACTTAATGAAAACACCACCTTGTCGGGAAGTTTATTGGATATGGGATATATAAACTGGAAATCGGATGCTTACGCGTTGGAAAGTTCAGGCTCCATGGATATTACGTTCGAAGCGATAGAGGATGGACTGGGTAACCTGGATGCCGTCACAGATGCCTTGTTGGAAGTTTTTAATCCTGAAGTGGCTGCGGAAGCCTATTCTTCACCCATGCTGCCGGCCTTGTATTTGGGAATAAGCCGTTATATAAACCCCTGGCTAAATGTGGGTGCTGTTTTCCACACAGAACTCTACAGGAACAGATTTCACCCATCGCTCACTTTTTCCGGGAATACGATGATCGCAAAGAATATTTACGGCAGCTTGTCATATACCCTGCAAAACAGACAATTTAATAATATTGGAGCAGGGATAGGTGCACAGTTTGGAATTTTTCATATTCATGCGGTGAGTGATAACGTTCCTGCTTTCTTTAATTTGATGAATGCGAAAAATGTTAACCTGCGTTTTGGGATTAGCATGCTGTTGGGTTGTGGAAGAGAGAGGAAAAATTTTGGCAAGGATAATGGCATAAGAGCTTTGCCTTGTGTTGGTGATCCATACAGTGCCATTAAAAGCAGGAAAAAAAGAAAGAGAAGGTAGTTCGCAGTAGATCTGTCCATAATTACTTTTCATTTGTGCATATCTACCTGCTGAAAAATCTCATTAGCCCCTCCGGCTGGAGGAGTTATGGTTGCAGACAGAACTCGCCCATAATGACACCCCTCCTGCTAAGGCGGGACAGAACATGCCGTAACCGCTACGCGGTAAACTTCGCAACCGTGCCACGTATTCTAAAATGCCGGAACACCCACGGTGTTCATGCGTTGGAGCAATACCGCATAACGCCTGCTGTCGAAAGACAGGGTTGCGGATTGATTAAAAAATAAATTGTGGGTAAATTGTGATGATCTCATTATAATTTAGTGCATCTAAGAAAACTCTCAATTCTAAATTCTCCTTAGTGATTACCTCAAACCCCTAAAGGGGAATTAGCTGTCTATGGGGACTTCTGGCTCTCCCTTTAGAGCCTGTCCCGAACTCGTATTCGGGAGAGTTAGAGGGTTTTTAAAAGAGAATTGTTGCCTTTTCTTATTGCCACTAGTTATTTATTCATGTGGCATTCGATGCCTGCCTGTTGCAGAGCATAGCCGTCAAGCCAAGGGTGAATGCCCGTAAATCGTTATGAGTCTAGTGAATCAGCTCTCCTCCTTAAAAAGGAGGAGTACGGTGAGGTACGAACCGGGAGGTGGTTTTATACGTTTCGTTCTCATATAATCCGAGATCTGTCATTAGGCGCTTACTGGACAACTATTGATAACATGTTAACGATATTTTTTCAAAAAAAAAATTTTCATTTGAGAGGAACGGTCTCCGGAAAAATCTCATTAGATACAAAGCAGGGTCTCAGTAAGACCGGGGAACCCCGAATTTGAATAGGGAGCCCCTCCGGCTGGAGGAGTTATGGTTGCAGACAGAACTCGCCCATAATGACACCCCTCCTGCTAAGGCGGGACAGAACATGCCGTAACCGCTACGCGGTAAACTTCGCAACCGTGCCACGTATTCTAAAATGCCGGAACACCCACGGTGTTCATGCGTTGGAACAATACCGCATAACGCCTGCTGTCGGAAGACAGGGTTGCGGATTGATTAAAAGATAAATTGCGGGTAAATTGTGATGATCTCATTATAATTTAGTGCATCTAAGAAAACTCTCAATTCTAAATTCTCCTTAGTGATTACCTCTAACCCCTAAAGGGGAATTAGTTCTCTATGGGGATTTCTGGTTCTCCCTTTAGAGCCTGTCCCGAACTCGTATTCGGGAGAGTTAGAGGGTTTTTAAAAGAGAATTGTTGCCTTTTCTTATAGCCACTAGTTATTTATTCATGTGGCATTCGATGCCTGCCTGTTGCAGAGCATAGCCGTCAAGCCAAGGGTGAATACCCGTAAATCGTTATGAGTCTGGTGAATCAGCTCTCCTCCTTAAAAAGGAGGAGTACGGTGAGGTACGAACCGGGAGGTGGTTTTATACGTTTCGTTCTCATATAATCCGAGATCTGTCATTAGTACTTGGCTCTCCCCTTTTCCGAAGGGGAGTACTCTACTGAGCCCTTCACCAACCGCGAGTCACCAAAGCTTTTACTGGGGACACAAGGCTGCGGCCGCCGGAGGGAGGTGTGGGGACAGGAATTTCTGTGCTACAGGGCTCTAGTCCGTATGTTCTGCAGTTTACCCTGTGTAAAATACTAATACAGGGTATATTAAAATGCCGGTGAGTCGTAAGTTATCCCTATACTATATTTATAAAGTCATCTAAAACATCGCCTAAAGTTGGCTTGCCAATCTCCTGCAGCGAATAATGAACACGCGTATGCGGCTTTTCTATTTTAAGCACCCTCGTTAAGTCTATCGGGGTCGCAATTACCACCGAGTCGCAAGGGGTGTTTTTAATCGTTTCCTGCAGATCACTTATTTGTTCGTTACTATAACCCATTGCAGGCAGAACTTTGCCTATTCCCGGATAACTTTCATAAGTTTCTTTTATCTTGCCTACGGCATACTCCTTGGGGTCCATTATTTCGGCGGCTCCAAATTTTTCACACGCTATAACTCCTGCCCCTAATTTCATTTCGCCATGTGTAAGGGTTGGGCCATCTTCAATCACCAAAACTTTTTTGCCTTCAATTATATTCGGATTTTCTACTTCAATAGGCGATGCAGCATCAATTATGATGGCGTTGGGATTAATTTCCTTGATGTTTCTGCGAAGCTGAAGTACATCAGCAGCGTCAGCACTATCTATCTTGTTGATGATAACCACGTCCGACAGGCGAACATTCACCTCGCTGGGATAATAGCTTTTTTCATGTCCTACCCGGTGGGGATCAGTCACGGTAATCATTAAATCAGGCTTATAGAAAGGCATATCATTATTCCCGCCATCCCAAACAATCACATCGCACCCCTTGTCGTCATCTTCCGCTTCCTTTAAAATATCGTGGTAATCCACACCGGAATAAATTACATTACCGTTCATGATGTGCGGCTCGTATTCTTCCATTTCCTCAATGGTGCATTTGTGTTTTCGCAGATCCGTAAGCGTTGCGTATCGTTGTACTATCTGTTCTTTCAGGTTGCCGTATGGCATGGGGTGACGTATAGCCACTACCTTTTTACCGCGGCTCATTAAATAATCAATTACCTTGCGCGAAGTCTGGCTCTTACCGCACCCGGTTCGTGTGGCACAAACCGCAATAACGGGTTTTAAACTTTTTAGCATGGTGTTGTTAGGGCCAAGTACCCTGAAATCTGCACCGGCAGCCTGAACCACAGAGGCCAGGCTCATTATACGCTGATAGGAGATATCGCTGTAGGAGAACACACAAACATCTACATTAAACTTTTTAATAAGATAAGGCAAATCGGCCTCTTCCTTAATGGGTATCCCGTACGGATAGTGCTTACCTGTGAGTTCGATAGGATAGTTTCTATTGGAAATATCAGGGATTTGTGTAGCGGTAAAAGCTACCACCTTGTAACTATGGTTGTTTTTAAAATATACGTTGAAGTTATGGAAATCGCGTCCCGCGGCTCCTAAAATGATAACATTTTTCATTGGTCTAACATTTGGAAAAACCGCGATAACCCAGGGCATATTAATTCAATCCTTGGTATGATGATATTATTTGCTTCCTGCCTGCTGCTGACAGGCGGCCATGTCGGTTTCATTAGTTGGTTTTATTTAATGTATAAAGTAAATGAATTTATCCCAAATTTGTCATTATAATAGACAAATTTGCCCGATAGGTTGACGAAAGTTTTGTTTGTCAAATTTTGAGGTGTATGTTATTTCCCCGGCTATATTCCTAACTTTACGCAATGAATTTTTTGGCACACATATATTTATCGGGCGAACCAGGACCTTTGATGATCGGCAATTTTATAGGCGATTATGTAAAGGGAAATCAACTGGAACGGTTCTCTCCTGAAATTCAGAAAGGGATCAGGTTGCATCGTACCATTGATGCTTTTACCGATAGCCATGAAATTGTAAAACAAAGCACTGCACGGTTTAAACCCTGTTATCAACGTTATGCCTCCGTGGTGATTGATGTGATATACGATCATTACCTGGCGCATAATTGGGAAAAATACTCGTCGGTCCCTCTCCACCAGTATGTCAATCAAGTGCATGCCTATTTTTTTCGTCATTACTTTTCGCTTCCTAACAGGGTAAAGGGATTTTTACCGTTTCTAATAAAAAGCAGAAGGTTAGAGAACTACAAGTATATATGGGGAATTGAAACATCGCTGGCTATTATGGCCAACTATAGCTCATTGCCGGCAAAATCGGAATGTGCCGTGAAAGTGATGACCGAACAGTATGATGCGTTGCTCGATGAGTTCACCCATTTTTTTGATGATGTGCAAAAGATGGTAAAGGTTGAACTTCAGGCCTAAATCCCGGCTTTTATCATTCGGTCTTTCCCAAACAGATCTTTACGTAATTCAACCCATTTAAACCCTAATTGCTGGAGCAGCGCACAGGTTTCTTTGCCCAATGCTTCATTGATCTCGAAATATAACAAACCGTTAGACTTAAGCATGTTCTTTGCCAGTTTGCCAATGGAACGATAAAACAGCAACGGATCCTTATCTTCTACAAACAGCGCTAGATGCGGTTCGTGTTTTAAAACATTGTCCTGCATCAATTCTTTTTCCAATGCCCGGATATAAGGTGGGTTGCTGACGATAATATCGTAATGGTGTTTTTTGTCAATAGTAGGGTTAAGAGCGTCGATTAACTGAAAACTGATTTCAACCTGATTTAGGTTTGCATTGCCTTGTGCAACCATCAACGCTTCGGGCGAGATATCCCAGGCGTCCACTTCCGCATTGGGTAAATTCTTTTTCAAGGAGATGGGGATACATCCCGTACCAGTGCCAATATCCAGTATTTTGGGCATGGAAAGGTGATTATCGTCAAGTATCCATTTCACCAGCTCTTCGGTTTCGGGACGTGGAATTAACACATGTTTGTTCACATGAAACGGCAGGCCATAGAACTCAGTGGCACCTATGAGGTGCTGGATGGGCACATGTTGTTGTAGCTTGTCCAATACATTTTTGCAGAATTGCTGTTGGTTAGCGTCCAACACATGCTCTTCCTTCATCATGATATCTACTTTTGAAAAACCCAGGAGGTGCTCAAAAATTATCCATATAAAATTCCTGATTTCCTCTTGAGGATAAATACCCTCTAAGCTATTTTTAAAATGTGCAGATACCTGTTTGATGTTGGTAAACTCCATGAATTGCAAGTATAATTTTTGTAGTGGCGCAAAATTAACCATTTTTGCAGAAGATTAAGCATAAGCCTCTTATTTCTAATCAAGCATTTACAAATGGATACCGATAATAAATATATGCAACGTTGCCTCCAGTTGGCTAAAATCGGACTTGGCAATACCTATTCCAATCCCATGGTTGGATCTGTCATTGTGCATAACGGACGTATTGTTGGAGAAGGGTTTCATCATCGGGCCGGCGAGCCACATGCCGAGGTTAATGCCATAAACTCGGTGAAAGATAAAAGCCTGCTAAGAGCATCCACACTTTACGTTAACCTGGAACCCTGCGCTCATTATGGCAAAACACCACCTTGTTCGTTGCTGATAAAGGAAAGTGGTATCCCTAAAGTAGTGGTTGGATGTACCGATACTTTTTCGGAAGTGGCAGGAAAAGGAATTGAAATGTTGCGCGAAGCGGGTGCGGATGTGAAGGTTGGTGTATTGAAAGATGAAAGCAGGGAACTGAACAAACGTTTTTTTACTTTTCACGAGAAACAACGCCCTTATGTAATTTTAAAATGGGCACAAACACTCGACGGCTTTATTGATATCGATAGAGACAAGGAAAATTATGGCCAGCCCACATGGATCACCAATGAGATAGCCAAAAAGCTGGTGCACAAATGGAGAAGCGAGGAGCAGGCCATCCTGGTGGGAACAAATACGGCGATCAAAGATAATCCATCGCTGACAACACGCGAATGGTCGGGAAATAGCCCGGTTAGAATATTGGTGGACAGGATGGGTAGGGTTCCACAAACCCATCATATTTTAAATGGAGAAGTGGAAACCATCGTATTTACTTCGGTTCATAAAGAAGAATCGGCGAAAATAAGATTTGTAAACATCGATTTTGACCAAAACATCGTACCTCAAATTTTAACCGAGCTTCACAGCAAGCACCTTCAATCCGTGATTATAGAAGGGGGCAAACAGATATTGGAAAGTTTTATAGATGCTAACCTGTGGGATGAGGCCCGTGTTTTTATCGGAAATAAGATCTTTAAAGCGGGTGTTGAAGCGCCGAAGTTAAAGGCATTACCCATTTCGGAAGAAGAGGTTGGGAATAGCAGATTGCAATATATGAGAAATTTCTCCGCAAAATAATCGGTAATAATCACAAATAAACTTATTTTTAAGATTATTCATTTTATATACCGTACCTGTTTATTATGTGGTGGACCGAAAATTGGGATTCTTTGCTATATTCTTTGATTGTAACATCTTATGCCGTTTCAATTCTTTTGGTGATTGGGGTAATGGTGCTCGAAAATCGTAGCCCGTTAAAATCGCTTTCGTGGATATTGGTGTTGTTGTTGTTGCCCTTGTTGGGTGTGGTGCTGTATGTATTTTTTGGGCAAAACCTGCGTAAGCAAAAAATTATTAGCCGCAAAGGGCTTAAAAATCACGATTTTCTTCTGCAGACTGCCAGTATTCAAACCAAGGATCTTTCTCAATTCTACGGACTGAACGACGAAATCTTAGATGAGAAAAAGCAAATTATTCAACTTCAACTGAACAACAGCCATTCGGTGATGACGGCGGGTAATAAAGTGAAACTGCTGAACAATGGGGATGACAAATTTAAAGCACTGATTGAAGATCTTGAAAAGGCCAAACATTTTATTCATCTGCAATACTACATCCTGGAAAAGGATGAGATCGGGAAAAAAATTATAGACCTGCTGGTGCGAAAAGCGCAGGAAGGTGTTGAGGTGCGCGTAATTATAGATGACGTGGGCTCGTGGGAATTTAAAAGAAAGGATTTTCAGCAACTAAGGGAAGCTGGTTTGGAGATATTCTCTTTTTTGACCGTCCGCTTTCCTACGTTTACCAGTAAACTGAATTATCGTAACCACAGAAAAATAGTCATCATTGATGGTTTGATCGGTTTTTTGGGGGGTATCAACGTGGCCGACCGATACATTCATGGTAATCCTAAATACGGTATTTGGCGCGATACCCACCTTAAAGTAGAAGGGGATGCAGTCAACAGTTTGCAGACTATTTTTTCCATCGATTGGTATTTCGTAAGCCAGGTAGAACTTTCGGACCAAAAGTACTTTCCTGCCAAAGAACCCATGGGCAACAAACTGGTTCAGATTAGTCCTAGCGGACCAGATGCCGATTGGCCATCAATTATGATGGGTTTTTTCAAGATTATCACCACGGCAAAAAGGTATGTGTATATCACTTCACCGTACTTTATGCCTAACGAAAGCGTATTGATGGCCTTAAAAACGGCTGCCATGGGCGGCGTGGATGTACGGATCATTATTCCCGAAAAGTCGGATGCCTATATTTCCAAACTGTCCTCCATGTCGTACCTAAAAGAGATGATGCTGGCGGGTGTCAGATTTTATTTTTATCAGAAAGGGTTTATCCATAGCAAAACGATGGTGTCGGATGATATGATTGCCTCGGTTGGTTCGGCAAACATGGATTTTAGAAGCTTTGAGCAGAATTTTGAAGTCACCGCTTTTGTATACGATAAGGAATTTGCGCTTGAGGTAAAAGAATCTTTCATGGAGGACTTTGCCGAAAGTAACGAGGTAATTTTAAGTGAGTGGCGCAAACGGCCCATCAAGCAAAAAGCAAAGGAATCGCTGGCCAGGTTGTTGAGCCCTTTGATGTAAATTATTACTTTCTCGCAGGGTTCCGAAAAAAATCGCAGAGTCTCGAAGAAAAAGTCAGCGGAACTCAGCGTTCATCTGCGCGAAAGATGCCACAGCAGTCGGAAGTAAAACACCAGAATATTATTACGAATTCCTTGATTTCACCAGAACTTGATACCCAAAATCCGTAATCGTACTTCGACCTCGAATTACATGTACCGGGATCTACCAATAGGAATTTAAAAAATATGGGATAAAAGAAAATATTGAACTGCGCAGCAACCTCTATTATTTGCAACAATACGCTAATAGCAGGATTTAGCCAGATTTTAAAAGCGAATTATCAATACCTTTACCAACTTATAAAATAAGTAAGCCCAACGTTGGTATAGCCACTCCAGTTTACTTCGATGTAGGAGGGTTGGTTAACCGGGCGAAATGCCGAGAATCCCAAACTAATCACAAAATCACCCCAATAATAGTAGGCAGGGATTGTAAATCCAATATTGTTGAAATTAAAACTTTTTTGTTCTTTGAATAAATCCCACAGAACCAAATCGTCGGGTAATGCCTTCAGCTTTCTTAATCTTGTAATTAAGGTTTTCTGTTGATTGGTGAGTTGGCTGCTTGTATTGTCCTGATTCAATCTTACCAATCGCTTAACGATTCTCTCCGATAATTCAGCTGTAGTTGCTTCCGGGAACAATTCGGCATATTGATAAGCAAAGAGATACGAGGTGTAGGCCTCTACATTATAATAGCTGATATCTCCCATATACGCTGAAACCATTGGTTGGAATGACAGGGAATTGCCTTTTTTAAAAACATGATCGAAGTGAATGGTAGCTCCTGTTTCAAATGCCACAAAAAGTTCCTCTACCTTTCCTGTGTAATACCCAGCCATGACATCTGTCACCCACCAACCTACTTCGCTGTAAAGCCCTGCCGATACTAAATTTTTATAGACCGAACGTAAGGAATGGGAATCGTGACTGTAAAAGTAATGCCCGTACATGGCCGAACCGCTTAACCATTCCGTAAAATCGATATTATAACCCAGGGATAGACCCAACGATTGAGTAGAACTTTCGTTTCTTTCATCTGAATTCCATATATTAGAATAAGATGTAGAAATGTCGAAACCTGATTTATGGTAGTAGCCAACCATACCTGCGAGGGTCGGTTGATTTTTATAGACACTCAGACGCCCGTTAATATCGTGATCGGTCATAAAATCCAGACTAAAACTAGCCGATGAAAATTTATCATCAGCAGCGCTAACCGGTTGTCCGAATGCTTCAATACAGCCCAGTAAAGCGACAAAACACCATATTTTTTTTAATATATCTCCTATAACAGGCATAGCAACAAATGTAAAATAAACATATGTGTTACGATAATAAGTTTATCATGTTATCTAAACAAGCACATATCACGCAAAAAATATATACCCAATCACAATTGAAGCAATTATTCCCGCAAAATCTGCGATCAGACCACAACCTATTGCATGGCGTGTGTTTTTAATGCCCACCGAACCAAAATAAACCGCAATAATGTAAAAGGTGGTATCGGTAGCTCCTTGCACGGTAGAAGCAATTTTGGCGGCAAAGGAATCCACACCAAATGTATTAAATGTTTCAACCATCATCCCACGGGCACCACTTCCGCTTAAGGGTTTCATAAAAGCAGTTGGCAAGGCATCCACAAAACGGGTATCCAAGCCCAGCCATTGGCACAAAACTTTAATTAAATCGGTGACATAGTCCATCGCTCCCACTTCTCTGAAAACGCTGACAGCTACCAAAATGGCTATCAAAAATGGAATAATTCTGACGGCTATCTGAAATCCTTCCTTGGCCCCTTCCACAAAAGCATCGTACACATTTACCTTTTTATAAGTGGCCATCCCAACAAACAGAATCATAATGGAGAAAAGTATAAAATTACTTCCCACGTTGGATATCAGCTTAACCTGTTCCTTATCCATCAGCGAAACACCATAGATGGTTCCTATCACCAATAAGGTCATCCCTCCCAGATAAGTCAATATAATTGAATCGGCCAGGCGAATTTTCTGCACATAGGACACGGCCAATAAACCTGCCAGCGTAGAAAAAAATGTGGCCAAAAGTATGGGTAGAAAGATATCGGCCGGATTTAAAGCATTGTATTGTGCCCGATACACCATAATGCTAATGGGAATCAAAGTCAGGCCGGAGGTATTGAGCACCAGAAACATGATTTGTGCGTTGCTGGCAGATTCTTTGTTTTTGTTTTCCCTTTGCAACTGTTCCATGGCTTTTAAACCCATTGGAGTGGCGGCATTATCCAATCCGAGCATATTGGCAGATAGATTCATAATCATGGTTCCAAACGCCGGGTGGTTTTTGGGCAAGGATGGAAACAGGCGGTTAAAGAACGGGGCGATTAACCTGGAAATAACGTTGACCATGCCCCCTTTTTCTCCAACCTTCATCAATCCCAACCATAAGGAGAGCACTCCTGTTAATCCCAATGAAATCTCGAACCCTGATTTGGCGGCCTCATTAATAGCATTTACCAAATTTGGGAATACTTCCATATCACCAAAGAAGATTAACCTGGCCAATGCAACAATAAATGCAATGAAAAAGAAACCTATCCAAATGTAATTTAAAACCATATTAATTAGACAATTAGATAATTCATTAGAGATCAAATACGGGTTTTAGTTATTTACCCATTCGATGATAAAATCACCAGGTAGCTAAACAAAAAACCATTGCCGTAAGATACGCCTATATATTACTTTTTGTGCTGCAGATCGAAACCTATACTTAATGCATCATCTTCTTTTTAAGGGATGCAATAAATTTAAGTTAGTGAGATCTTTTTACGGTATCATCGCCACGGTACTTTTCGTGCGGAGCGCCAAACTCCTTACAAGTAACATTGTCGATAGGTACCTCCCATATTTTTACGTTACGGATGGCGGGGCCTGAGTACTTAAACTTCTTCTCTGAATATTGTTCCATAATGATGTTTAAGGCTTCTTCCTTCCTTTCGAAATCGTCCTGGAACTTAACTTTTCCCCAAGCAATCACACTTTTGGATTTCATACGATAACTGCAGGCCACCTCAGGATGTTGAAAAGCCAGTTCGTGATCCGTACTAAATGTAACGCAAATATTTTTGTTCTTATTCAAGATATCAATTATTCGTCCTTCAGGAGCCGAGTGCAAATAAATGACGTTGTCCTTAAAGCCAAAGTTCATGGGCAACACATAAGGCTTATCGCCATCCACCACACCAATAAAACAAACATCGCATTTTCTGATGATGGTTTCTATTCTTTCGTTGTTTAAATGTTCTACAGTTTTCATTGTTATCTTAATAAGTGACTTTGAGATAAGAGACCTTATTATCTGGCATCCCCCATCTTAAAATGATTATATATTTATTATTTACTTAAACTATTGCCCTATTTCCAAGCTCTTTTGACAAAAGGGATTGCAATTGTTGCAAGCGAACCATGGTTTGCATTATTTCCATCAATTTCGCACTATCCTTATTTTGCTCCGCTAATTTTAATTCCTTTCTGTACTTGTCGATCAGCGATTTCACTTTCTTCAGCTTTAGTTCGTTCATCACTTTGGGAACTAATTTATCCAACATTGTTCCCTCGTCCAAATCACCCGACCCAAACCTTTGGTGAATCTTGCTTAAGGTATATTCCTTGCTCAGCAAATCCGTAGCTAACCGACTTACATCCTGCTCCATGTTACTCACAAAGAATTTAATGGCCTGAAAGCCCTCGTTATCTTTATTTTCTTCGTACAATTTTAATATTTTGTGGTACAACGGGTTTTCACATTCTAACTCATCCTCTTTCAATTGAGCCAAGATATAGTCCCCAACCGTAATCTCTTCTTCTTCCTCTTGTCCTTCCTCGGCCTCCATCATATTGGCATTGCCATATTTTATGATAAATCGTACCAGTTCTTTTTCCTCCTCCTCAAACGGGTTTTGCGATGCAAAGGCAGGATTCCCTATTGTTGCAATTGGCGCAGCCGCAGGAACTTGAATACTTCGGTTATTACTTTTATATTTCTCTTCCCTGTTTTTTCTGGTCAGCTTGCCAATTTCATTATAAAGCACTTGCTCTGTCACATTCATTAGGGCACTGCATTCCTTCACATACTCACCCCTGACAATGGCTTCAGGAATCATTGAAATGGTTCTAACGATATCCTGCAATAAACCCGCTCGTTTAACCGGATCGTTTTCTGCATCCTTTAACAACAACCCCGTTTTAAACTTGATAAAGTCACCCTCGTTTTCGGCTATGTATGCCTGTAATTCCGAGGTGCTTCGATTTTTGGAGAACGAATCGGGATCTTCTCCCTCAGGGAGCAACAGAACCTTCACGTTCATGCCCTGTTCCAATACCAGATCGATCCCTCGCAACGAGGCTTTGATACCGGCAGGGTCGCCATCGTAAATAATAGTGATATTTGGTGTAAACCTCGCTATCAGCCTAATCTGGTCAACTGTCAACGCAGTTCCAGATGAGGCCACCACATTGGGGATTCCTGCCTGATGAAACGAAATCACATCGGTATACCCTTCTACCAAAAAACACCGGTCTTTTTTTGTAATCTCGGTTTTGGCATGGTAGATACCATACAGGATCTTACTTTTGTGGTAAATCTCCGACTCGGGTGAGTTCAGATATTTGGCTGTTTTTTTATCCGTTTTTAGAATCCGTCCCCCAAAAGCGGTCGGTTTTCCTGAGATGCTGTGGATAGGGAATATGACCCTTCCCCTGAACCGGTCGGCTTTATAATTGTCACGGACGATTGTCAAACCTGTCTTTTCCAGAAACTCCAGCTTATAACTATTCTTCAGTGCCTCATCTGTCAAGGCGCTTTTGGCCTCGGGCGAATATCCCAGCTGGAACTTCTGGATGATATCGTCACGGAAACCGCGACTGCGAAGGTAAGACAGTCCTACGGAACGTCCTTCGTCGGATTTAAGCAACTGGTCGGTAAAATATTTTTGGGCAAATACTGAAACGGCCATCATACTCTCCCGGTCATTTTTTACCTGCTGTTGCTCGGGGCTTAGCTCCACCTCTTCGATATGGATATGAAATTTCTTGCCCAGCTGTTTGATGGCATCGATAAAAGAAATTTGCTCCACATCCATCAGAAAATTTACCGCATTGCCACCTTTTCCACAACCAAAGCATTTATAAATACCTTTGTGCGGGGAAACCGTAAACGACGGGGTTTTCTCGTTATGGAACGGACAGTTGCCCAGATAATTAACCCCTCTTCTTCGCAGCGTCACAAACTCCGACACCACATCTACGATGTTTGCTTGCGAAGTTTCTACTACCCTATCAACTGTACTTTGATCAATCATTAAAATCCTATCCTTCTAAAAAATGAGAAACACAAAGATAAGAATTGATTGGATAAATATCTGAGGTATAGTATCCGAGTTATAAACAAGGCATCATAAATATTAGTAATGCGTTTACAAAGTTATCAAGTGACGCAGTGTTTTTAATTGTTTCCATAGGCTTACGTCATTATTTCTGTTTCAATTAATCAAATTCAACTTATTGAACGCATTACAAATAATGTTTCGATTACACCCGGATATTGATGGGTAGTTCTTCGTTTACGGTCGATACATCCAGTGGTGTTTTTCCTTTAAAAATGCACAGCTTCTACCACCCTGAGGTAATCCCATTCGCTACTTTTTGAAGGGATTCGTTGATTCCGCCTTCTTTATTCAAAAAGTCGATAAATTGTCCGGCCCATTGGGCTAAAATATCATCCCCCCCTGCTCCATAGGATGCCGCTCCTATGGCATATAGGATAAAGATTATATATAAAACAAATAGGTAAAAAACATGTATTCGTTTCAGTTCTTTGGAAAAATAAAACACGGCCATGGTTACAATCGTCACAACAACCAACATAATACGGATATCGATTAAGGTTGGCCCAGCTTCCCGAAAATCGATTTTGTACCCAGTAACCAAGAGGTAAACGGCCAAAGGCAAACCCATGCTAATTGTAATATCAAAAATATTGGACCCCAACACATTTGAGAGTGCGTCATCATAGTTTCCCTTTTTACCATCTTTGATTGAAATAATGGTATCCGGGACACTGCTTGCAGCCGCCACCAGCACCAAAGCAATAAACAGCGGGTTTATATGTATAGAATCGGCCATTCCGATACAACTCTCCACCAAACCGGCACAAGCCAGGGCTATTACAGCTGTAGAGCCCAGTAATAGAACCCAACTGCGAATACTTCTCCCTTTTTTATATTTTAATTGATAACGTGTGTACCAGTTTTCAGGTTCAAAGTGATGGTCAGGCTTTCCTTGCTGGTCTCTTTTCATCGACAATAATGTATACGCCAAATAGAATACATAAAACAACGTAAATGCCCAACCATGCCATTGGGTTATATAGTCACTCGATAAAAGAACCAACAGAACCAACTCTGCTCCAATCAGAAATAGCCCATCCCTTAAAATCACTTTTTTAGCAATCTTTACCCCTTTTACCCCAGCGACCGTAGCGACAACTATCCAAATGACGAGCATGGGAATTACAATACTGTTAAAAATGGCTGATCCGGTATTGCCACCCACACTTGCCGCCAAATCCCGTCCTAAATTGGCACGGCTGGCCAAGGTTAAGAAAAACACAGTAGTAAGCAGTTCCGGCATGGAAGAACCAATCGCATTTAAAGTTGCCCCCTTAACACCTTCGCTTAAATTTCTGCCCAAGTATTCGGTTGAAGCTTCAAATACATCACAAGCTTTAGCCATAACAATAGATGAAATGATCATCAACACCAGACCCCCATACCAAGTATGAAAAAACAATTCGTAAATCCCCATCAGCTAAAGAATAATAATTTCCAAGGCAAATATACTCTTTTATAATTCTTACTATTTTTTTACAACCGCATTTCATATCCAATCTTTATTCAATCTACATTAAAATGCCGATTGTTAGACTAAAGCGGTTTAATTTTTATTATATTGAGCATTCGAAAAACAAACACCTGAAAATCCCTTATAGCCTTAGGTGTTTAACCCAAAAATTAGCTTTAAGGCTCTAACGTGAGCTGTAGTTTTTATTTTTATCTGATTACATATTTCAATTGACTAGCAAGTAATTAAAATAATTTACTCATATAAATCAAAAACAAATTAAATCTATTGTTATTATGATTACACAATTATTTTGGATCATACCAGTCGCATCCGTTGTGGCATTGGTGTTTGCATGGCTCTTCTTTAAGAGCATGATGAAAAGTTCCGAAGGGACAGATAAGATGAAAGAAATCGCCCAACACGTAAGAGATGGTGCAATGGCTTATTTATCCCGACAATATAAAGTTGTAGGAATTGTTTTTCTTGTTTTATTGGTAATCCTTACCATTCTTGCCTATATGGGTGTTCAAAACCCGTTTGTCCCCATCGCTTTCTTAACAGGGGGTTTCTTCTCGGGGCTTTGTGGTTTCCTGGGAATGAAAACCGCCACTTTTGCTT
The DNA here is from genome assembly GCF_052400645.1 of Saccharicrinis sp. GN24d3. Classification (NCBI taxonomy): domain Bacteria; kingdom Pseudomonadati; phylum Bacteroidota; class Bacteroidia; order Marinilabiliales; family Marinilabiliaceae; genus Saccharicrinis; species Saccharicrinis sp. GN24d3. The sequence continues at coordinate 16,886 of NZ_JBQTGI010000029.1, read as the reverse complement.
CGGCACGCACGGCACAAGGTGCTTCCGAGTCTTTGAACAAAGGACTTAAGGTGGCTTTCCGAAGCGGTGCCGTAATGGGACTGGTTGTGGTAGGTTTTGGGCTATTGGATATTTCGCTTTGGTATGTACTGTTAACTAAGGTAGTTTATACGGCCGAGCATATGTCTGCCGGTTTACACTTCATAGGCCTCGACTTAGTGCATGCAGGAATGGAAGAGTCGCAAAAATTAATGGAGGTTACTGCTACCATGTTAACCTTTGGAATGGGTGCTTCCACGCAGGCGCTGTTTGCACGTGTAGGTGGTGGCATTTACACCAAGGCTGCCGATGTAGGTGCCGACCTTGTGGGTAAGGTGGAAGCGGGAATCCCTGAGGATGATCCGCGCAACCCGGCCACCATAGCCGATAATGTTGGTGATAACGTTGGTGACGTAGCCGGTATGGGTGCCGACCTTTACGAATCGTATTGTGGTTCTATTTTAGCAACCGCCGCATTGGGAGCCGCCTTAACGGTTAACAATACCGGTGCGGATATGTCAGGAAAAGTAATTGCTCCAATGTTAGTGGCCGCTATTGGCATTGTGCTTTCTATCATTGGTATCTTTATGGTTCAAACCAAGGAAGATGCAACTGCAAAAAGTCTTTTGAACTCATTATTGATAGGTACCGGAGGTAGTTCGGTATTAATTCTGGTCGCCATTGCGGGAATGGCTGCCCTGGATTGGATTTCGTGGGGAATATTTGGTTCAGTTGTTTCTGGTCTTGTTGCCGGTGTTATTATTGGACAAGCTACAGAATATTATACATCTGACGGGTACAAACCAACACAAGGTATAGCCAAGCAGGCACAGCAGGGACCTGCTACCACTATTATTGATGGTGTTGCTGTAGGTATGTATTCAACGTGGATTCCCGTGGTAACTATTGTGGGTGGTATTATTGCTTCCTTCGGTTTTGCGGGTGGCTTCAGTAATTTTGCCGAAGGTGTATACGGAATCGGGTTTGCTGCTGTAGGTATGCTTTCAACTTTAGGAATTACCCTGGCCACGGATGCTTTTGGTCCTATTGCCGATAATGCAGGTGGCAACGCTGAAATGTCAAATCTTCCTAAAGAAGTACGCGAAAGAACAGATGCCCTGGATATGTTGGGAAACACAACGGCTGCCACTGGTAAAGGATTTGCAATCGGTTCTGCTGCCTTAACAGCTATGGCCTTGATGGCCGCTTATATGGAAGAAATTAAAATTTGGCTGAAGCGTGATTTAAAGGAAGGCGAAGTAGTGATTCAGAATTCGATTCAGTTTGTAGAGAACGCTTCAACTCAAGTAGCGGAAGGCGTTAAAGCCGTTGTTATCTCGGAAGCTACCCTAAAAGACTTTTCTACATTCTACGATTTATCATTATTCAACCCAATGTTACTGGCCGGTTTGTTTCTTGGTGCCATGATGGCCTTTGTATTCTGTGCCATGACCATGAAAGCTGTTGGTCGTGCGGCCGGCTCCATGGTAGACGAAGTGCGTCGCCAGTTTAAGGAAATACCAGGAATTCTGGAAGGAACAGGAACTCCCGAATATGCCAAATGTGTGGCTATCTCTACTAAAGGTGCCCAGCGCGAAATGTTGTTGCCATCGCTATTGGCCATTATTGTTCCGATCGTTGTAGGAATCGTATTTGGAGTAGCTGGTGTTATTGGTTTATTAATGGGTGGATTAACCACGGGGTTTACTTTGGCTATCTTCCTGAATAACGCTGGTGGAGCATGGGATAACGCTAAAAAATACATCGAAAAAGGAAACTATGGCGGTAAAGGTAGCGAAGCCCACAAAGCCGGTGTGGTTGGCGATACCGTGGGTGACCCCTTTAAAGATACATCGGGCCCTTCATTAAATATCCTGATCAAATTAATGACCATGGTAAGTGTAGTGATGAGCGGATTGACCGTAGCGTATGCCATCTTCTAAACCTTAAGATACAATAGCTTTTCTGCTATTAAAAAATATTTATCGAACCCCAAATAAGTCTTTAAAAACAGACTCGTTTGGGGTTTTTTCTTTTTGAATCCCTATATAATTTAAAGGGGATTACACAAAATATACTGGATTTCAAACTTCTAATTCACTATATTATATGAGCTAAACCCCCAAAATACATTAGATAATCTATTAAAAAAACAAAATCATCATGGCTAAAGTTATTTTAACCATCATTTTAGGATTGGTAACTGTTTTTGTTTCTGCAAACTCTGGTTTTACGGAACTCGTGAATGAACTCAAAACCAAGGTTCAAACAGTACAGGTTAAATCGGGGGAGTTTGACCAGGGAATTCAAGAAACCATTCCCGGTATCATTCAGGTCAAAAGCAATTTCATCAATAACAAAGGAGAAAGCAAAACGACCGAGTTCACCATTAATTTGGCCGACATTGATATTTATATGGTCAAAGAAATTACCGTGAAGGATGCCATCCATGTTCAACTTAAAGTTAATGACGGGCAAAAGTTTATCCGGGTAACTTCAGACGGAGAGTTACTGCCTTATGTCAGCACGGCAAAAATTATGGCTAAGGACAAAGATAATGCACGCGAGATCAGCGCCATTATAAAAAAAATGATTCCTCTCGGCAAAGAAATTCTATCCACTAAAATCGACATTCCAAGTTATGAGGATAAAGTTTCATTTTTGCAGGAAGGTGTCACCGAAGTTAACCTCCCGGGTGCCAGTTTCGATCAAAAACTACGAACACTGGAAAGTGTTGCCGGAAATATGTCGCTGGATGTAACGACCACCACAGGCAAGAAAACAGATGATGAGCAATATGTTTTTAATCTGGCCGACATCGAAGAAAATTCGGTGATGATTGACGTTAAGGGAAACAAGGTGCAACTGGTGTTTGAAATGAAGCACAGGAAGAAACTGGTTCACAAGGTAAAAAATGGAAATCAGGTGCCATTTGTTGCCAAAGTCAGTATGCTGGCCAACCAAGTTGATGCAGCACGCGATCTTAGCATCGTACTAAAAAGATGTATACCGCAGGCGCGCACGAAAGTACACGAGAGCTTACCAAGTGTAAGTGAACCAGGGCAGATACTAGATATGATCAACTCCCGTATAGCAGAGTTATCGATAGATGAGAATACATATCTGCAAGCCTTTACCAACAGTTGCTTATCCAATTTTGAAGTAACAGAAAATACGCCTAAGGGGACAACTACATCAAGTTATCAATTCAATTTCTCCGATATTCGCGAACAATCTATTGACTACATTATCAGCGGAACAAAAATGCAAATAGGGTTTTCAACCCTAGCGAATCAAAAGCTTATCCGAAAAGAAAAAGATGGAGAAATTGAAGGATACAGCAATAAGTTAGTGCTGATTTGCAGCAGCAGTTATGACGCAAAAATAATTAGACATTTACTGAAAAAATTGGTTGAAGTTTGTAAAGAACGTCCAAACCGTTTGATCCCTCAAACAAACGCAAAGGAAAAACTTAAATGGCTAATGGATCATATAGTTGAGGTAAACGTAGACAAAAAAACGTATGTGCAAGTATTGAAAAAATCGGAAAACGATCCTAAAAAAATTGAGTTCAAACAATTAATTTCCGCTGGTTCCAATGCCACTGAAATGCTTTACGAGTTTAACATGAATGATATCGACAGTAAAAACATAAATTATAACATCACAGGAAAATCATTGTCGGTTGAAGTTAACGCTAACTATAATTCAAAAGTGATAAAAACCTACAAAAATGGTGTAGTGAGCAATTACACCAGTAAAATAAAAATTTACTTTGATGATATTGAAATGGCTAAAAATTGTATGTTGGCTTTTCAGGAGATCATCGAAGAATCAGAATAAGCCCAAATGGCCGATGGCCAGGCGCAGCCAGGGACTGGATGATGCAATAGATATACTGCCTGCTATTCTTCAGGTAGCTTAAAGCAATAATGATGGAGATTATCACGTAAAAAGAGGATAAGAATTGTATCTTGTAATGTCCAATTGGATCAATAACACCTGTTGCCTTATTAAATGCCCATAATATAAATAATATGAAAAAACCTACTTTTACAGACATTGAGGACGCCTATGTCCGTATCCAGCCTTATATCCATTTCACCCCTGTTTTAACGAGTGCCTCTATTAACAAAATAACAGGAGCAGAGATTTTTTTTAAATGCGAGAATTTTCAGAAAGCCGGTGCTTTTAAGTTTAGGGGAGCTTGCAATGCTGTTTTTTCCTTAAGCAAAGAACAGATTGCCAACGGAGTTGGAACGCATTCCTCAGGCAATCATGCTGCGGCTTTGGCATTGGCCTCCAAACTTCGCGAGGCACATGCCTATATTGTGATGCCCAAAAACTCTCCCGAAATAAAAAAGAAGGCGGTAGGCAGCTATGGCGGGGTAATCACGTTTTGCGAACCTACACTACAATCGCGCGAGCAAACATTGGAAAAAATATTGGAAGAGTCAGGTGCCATAATGGTTCATCCCTACAACCAGAAAGAAATAATTGCAGGACAAGGTACATGTGCCTTGGAATTCATGCAACAACAAAACGATTTAGACGCCATCGTTGCGCCAGTGGGCGGTGGAGGTCTCTTAAGTGGCACTTCTATTGCGGCCAAATATATTAATCCTGATATTGAGGTTATCGGGGCAGAACCCGAAGGCGCCGACGATGCTTCCCAGTCCTTTCTGAACAAGCAACGCATGCCGTCTATCAAGCCCAACACCATTGCCGACGGGCTGTTAACAGCACTCGGTGAGCTTACCTTTGAAATCATTATTAAAAATGTCGATGATATCATCACCACTCCCGATAGTTCTACGATTAAGGCGATGCGATTAATATGGGAACGCATGAAAATAATTGTTGAACCTTCCAGCGCAGTAGCCTTGGCCGTTATCATGGACAACAAAGAGGCTTTTAAAGGGAAAAAAGTGGGCGTTATCTTAACGGGCGGGAATGTGGATCTGGCAAAATTGCCATTTTAGGTTTCCCGTAAATGGTTTCCCACAGATGAACGCATGGTTGAACGCTGAGTTCCACTGATTTTTTTTCAGCGAGACTCCGAGATCTTATTTGCCGAACTCTGCGCGAAAAAGTCATGGGTTGCTTTTAAGTGCTTTATACAAATCCCTTTTCGTATAAAAATCATAAATGATTGTGCCTATCCGGGTTTGCTACAAAATACTTTAAAAGACGTATAGAACGAAATAACCTTCAGTTATGGGCTATTTCTCAATGTTAAATAAAAATAAATCATTTATCATAGGTGTCTGGTAAACCTTTTTTGATTAACTCTCTAACCCAATGTTTACAGGGTGTTGAGAAATTTTTAATTAGTGTAGGGCTTACATCCGCCTCAAAGAATTTCTGTGAATAAAATCAGGTTAGCTGGCGTTAAAAAATCTGGGTTGTTTGAGCGCAGCGAGTTTCCGGATTTTAGCCAACTAGTCTGATTTTTAGTAAATTATCTGCAGCGGCGGTCTTTTTTTCTTACTTTTTGGGGCTGTAGCCATAAAGTAAGTGCCTGTGCCGCTAGAGCGCTAAATTAAAATGAATTGTTTCACCGGACAATAGTGATCATTTATATTTTATATTTAAAACCAATACTAAATGATCTTCCTGGGTTATACCGCTTAAACGTCTGATCTTTTGCCTTATAAGATTTAAATATTTCTTCCACCTCATTTCCAAGAATATTGGAAGCTTTAAACTCTACCAGCATTCTTTTTTGTGCGCCAATTTTTTTATTTAAACTGAAATTCAGACTATGGAAAGGTTTCGTATAAACGTCCGGAAATACGCCACCACCTACAAGTGTAAGCGTTTCTCCCTTAACATTGTAGAACAACCCAACATCCAGTCCTGATTCTTGCTTACCGTAAACAATACCTGCATTAACCAAATAGGATGCCTGCCCTGCCATAACACGGTTATTATCTATTGATTGACCATCCCTTGCCTGTCCTTTTCTTGAATCGAGTTCCGTATCGGTCATTTCAATTTTTGAATCAACCATGGTAACGTTACCATTTACGTTTATATTATTCAATGTCAGAAAATCTAAATTTTTCCTGAATTCGAATTCAATACCGAATAGCTGACCGTCTCCAACATTTCTGGGCTGATATTCTGTACTTGTTTGTTGTTCAGGTATACGTACCAGTTCAATTGGGTCTGTAAAAGACTTATAAAATCCACTAAGAGAGACCATCTGACCTTTACGCATAAACAACTCCCATCTAAGATCAGCATTATTGATATACGTTGAGACCAGGTTTCCGTCCCAATCGCCATACGCATGCAAACCACCATTAAATATACTATTAGAGATAGGATCAATGATTTGTGCATATGAAAGTTCCTTAAAAGATGGTCGAGCAGTTGTCCTGGAATAAGCCATTCTCAAGTTCTGCTCATCAGTTATCGAATAAATAAAGTTTAACGAAGGAAATAAATCAAACGAATCCAATACCTTTTCATTAGCCAATACGTTACCATTTGAAGATCCCCTTGCTCCTGCCTGATCCCGGCCAGTATGATGTAACGTAAAGCTCTCAACACGCAAGCCTATGGTTGTTGTAAGCTTTGGTAACACTTTAAACTCGTTAGACGCATAAAACGCCATATTGCTTGCATTGGACTCGTACTCATTGGCATTGGGGTTGCTATAATCCGTTTGATAATATAACAAGTGCCCATTAGGATACATGTTTTCCGGCAACAACACCTGATTTGCATCTGAGGTTGGCCAACTCGTATTTCCTCCAAAAGTAACTATATCAAACTTGACTATCTCGTAGCTCCTGTTTTTATAGGTATAACTGGCACCAAACTTAACTTTTGCGTCTAAGCCTTTAAACGTATACTTTTTAGTAACATCAACTTTATTACTGAGGTTAATTTCGTTAAGTGCCCTCCAAATTCTGGATGGGTTACCGCCTTCACCTGCACTAAACTCAAATCCATCCCCAACTATCGAGAATGGCGTTTTACGGATGTCCGGATCTTCAGATCTAGATAACGTGGGGGATACTCTCCAATCCAATTCCCAACCTTTTTCATTCAATACATGTGTGCCGTTTAATATGGCATTGGATAAAGAGCGTTGATTATACTCAAGGTTATGCGTTTTAGCCAAATAACCTGATTGACCAATTGCTTCTGGATTATTATCTACGTGAAAAAAACCTGCTTTGCTTTCTCCACTTTGAAGATGCATGGCCGTAAATCGAAATTTTGATACATTAGTTTTATAGGCTACACCACCAAGCAATCCAATTAATACCTCTTGCTCCCCCAAATCGCCGGTTCGAACTGTTGAGTATACAAGCTCGTTCACATTTGGCTCTTTATTAAGTTGATATTCTCCATATTTTCTATCCTCGTAAAACCTATTTTTACTTTTATAGGAAGCAGAGAACACATAACCCAGTTTGGGTGATTTTTCTTGACGCTTTTCATTACTTGGCGCAAGATCAACTTGATTACCAAGGGTCAGCCCTAAACTAAAATCCATTAAGCTCGTTTCCTTTGTCGCACCTAGTTCCGGATCGAAACTGTTGATAAAACGTGTTACCTCTTGCGAACCGTGTCCTGAAATTGGTGAAGGTATATTTTCAACCCTGGCTCCTGTTGGCATGGACCTCGATCCATCATCCAATCCTAAAAAGTCCAGATCGCCACCCTCATAACTCAGGTTATTCGGTTTGAAATGCATATCGGGATTATAAGAAGAACCAACGGAGACACTAAAGATCTTTCTTTCAGGAAAATCCTTGGTTTCCACGTTCATAATACCCCCGGTAAAGTCCGCAGGCAGGTCCGCCGTAAAGTTTTTGCTGACCACCATATTGTTGATCAAGTGGGTAGGAAAGATATCCATTTGTATTGAATTCCGATCCGGATCCAACCCGGGAATTTCCATCCCATTTAATGTAGTTTTTGAATAACGGTCTCCCAAACCCCTAACGTAAACATACTTCCCGTCCTGAATGGATACACCCGTAATACGTTTTGCTGCTTCAACAGCGGTTGCGTCGCCAATCAATTGAATTTTACCAGCAGAAATCCCGTCCAGCATAACGGTTGATTTCTTTTTCATAGTCTGCAATGCCGTTTCTGTTGTCCGAATCACCTTCGCTTTAACAACAACCTCTTCAATATCCTGTATGTTTTGGCCTAATCGCACATCTCCGATTACGGTAACATCATTTTCTTTTACCTGAACCTCCTCTATTACTGTGGTTTCATATGAAATATATGATACCTGAACATCATATGTCCCTTCCGGAAGATCTATCGAGAACCTCCCATCAAGATCTGTAATGTTTCCTGTAGTTGTTCCCTTAATAAAAACGGTAACACCTACCAACGTTTCCCCGGTAGCATCCTCAATAACCGTACCTCTTATCTTTCCGTTTTGAGCCTGGGATAACATGGATACAAATACGAAAAAAACAATCCATAAATTCTTCACTTTGACCTCCTAAAAATTAAATAATAACAGACCCGAACCTGAAATTACGGGTCTGTTTAATGATTAGTATTTGATGTTCTTCATAAAAGAACCCATATTAAAATTTACCAGCTTGAGAAGCCCAGGTCCATGAAAGAACCGCTTCATTCGTTGTTTCAGTAGTACCAGCCATTACCGACGCAGGTACAGTTCCATCAACGTGATCGGCCAGGTTAGCAGCATCAACATCAATATAGATGTTGGCCAAAGTTACTGCAGCAGCACTAACAGAGTTACTGTTAATCTTCTGATCAATGACTTCTGTAAAGAACAGGTTGCTTAAGTTAACCATTGAGTTAGCGTCGGTGTTGATTAAATCTTTACATTTTGTATCGGCATCTACTGAAGCAATGATAGTACCGTTAGTGATATTGTGTGTTCCTTCGGCAGTTCCTTCTGGCCCGTCTAATTCGAAAGCATGTCCGGCAGGAGTAATAACCACGAAGTTGTCCAAAGTGCCAGTCCAAGCCTGATCTGTATCGATACCGTCGTCACCCACATTCCATACCACCACGTTAGACACGTTTACAGATCCACCGAACCACTCGATACCATCGTCCTGGTTAGAAACGATTTCGATGTTTGAGATCGTTGTTCCAGTGCCAACACCGCCTAAAGAAAGCCCGTTGATTTCGTTCCCCGAACCAATGTTAGTACCTCCGTGACGGATAGACACATATTGGAACTTACCTGAGTTGTCAGCCGCGTCAGAACCACCATATAAACCGTTTGTATCTGAAGTTGGAATTCCTTCAATCTGAACTTCAGAGATATCTGCGTCACTATCGTTAGAAGCAGAGATAGGAGCATTACCCAAAATGATAACACCACCCCATAGACCGTTAACTGTTGGTTCCAGGTTAGGCGATACGAAATTTCCCGTGGCAACTTGTTCAGGCGAAATTTCATCGGCAACTGAAGTAAAAATAATTGGCAAAACCGCAGTACCAACCGCATCAATCATACCTCCGCGAGCAACTACCAACGCTGTTGCATTAGAACCGGTTCCTGCTTCACCTTTAATCACTGTGCCGGGCTCAATGGTTAACGTAGCGCCGGCTTCAACAGCAATCCTACCACCTAACTGATAAACTTTATCAGCTGACCAAGTCGTATTTTCTGTAATATTGTCAACAATTACAATATTATCAGTTTGTACTTCAATCATATTGCTGTCATCATCATCACTACAAGCAGTTAACAAAGCCGCAACTGCCAATCCGAATAATAAAACCGTCTTTTTCATTTTAAAAGATATTTAAATATTAGTTTTTCATATTTACCCATCACGCGCTCTAGTCTGTGTGAGTTTTAATTTCGACAGCAAAAATATGTTGCTATGTTGGGCAATCCGATAAGTAAATATTAAGGGTATATGAAGTATAGGTTAATGTTAAGACAGCATTAAACAACAATATATGTGAGACTTAGGTAGGTTTTTATTTTGTTTTTTATTATTCACGATTTTACCCCATAACATTTTGTTAACCTTGCGATAATGTTGTTTGCCCATGGGTGACTAAACAGGTAATTTCAAGGCATTTTTTACACGTTCAATAAGAATTAAAAGCAGGGCATACCTATACTTAGCATAATATCCCAATGCGCATAACAAGCTTACATACTGCGCCAAATGAATACCATCTTGGGATTTTTCATGCTACCAGAACATAACCACTTTCCCATAATCCGTATTCAGAAACTTCAATAAAACTTAAGTGTAAAAAAGAAGGCAGGGATTGCTGCTATCGCGTTTTAATTTAGTAGAATGACTAAGCTTACTTGGAATAATTTGCATGGAAGTCGCGGTGCGACTTTAATAAGTTTATGGTATATAAAATCAAATTTTTTGATTCGGCATAACACTCCAGCAACAGCATACTTGACCTGGTTTTGCCCACACCTTCCATAATTCGTTTGATCTGCTTTATACGCAGTTCCTCAATCAAATCAACAATATACTTTTGTTTTTCGACCATTTCCGGCACCGAATCAAACTTTTGTTCCTTTTCGATATGCGCCAGGTAATTGAAAAAACCGGTTACCTCTTCTAACAAAAGTAAGGCATCCTCCTTTTGACTATTAGAAAGTCCTTTGTGCTGGTTGTCGATATGGTTGTAGATGGGCACTGCAATCTGTTTTAAAGTGCCGGAAAGCTCCCCCAAGTAGTCGATAGCCTGAACAAAATAATGGCCTGAATCAAAATCATCCGCATCCAAATTCGAAAAATTTTCGAACAAATCTTCCTTAATGGATTTCGAAACTTTCTGCAGGTATTTTGTTTTTTCACAGGTTTCGCGGAGCTGTTTAACATTTTCATCTACAAATCCTTGTATAATGAGGATATAAATCTTGGAAGTCTCGAGAATATGTTTCCTGATCCGTTCACTTCCCAACCCCACCATGTTTTCTTTGTCATTCTCAATTTGCTGGTTCCTTTCATGTTTTAATTCTTTTTGCTGCAATCTCGTTTTTTTGTGGTAAGTATTGGTTATATAAATTACGTAAGGTACTGCGAGCACAAGTAAACCGATGGCATATATGTTGCCCCACCAAACAAACAGAGTTATGATAAATGCTCCAACAAAGCCTACGCTGGCCGTAATAAACCAACCGCCCAAGACCGATAGCACCCCGGATATCCGGTATACCGCACTTTCTCTTCCCCACGCCTGATCGGCCAATGATGTTCCCATGGCAACCATAAAAACAACAAAGGTTGTGGACAAAGGAAACCTAAAATAAGTACCCATAATAATCAGAACACTCGCCACCACTAAATTCACACATGCCCTCACCGTATCGAAAAAAACGGGTGTTTCTAAATTTTCTGTAGCCTTGGACGTTTCTTCCCGCTTATATCTTTCCGAGAAGAAATCTGTAATTTTTCCGGGCATCATATTCCGCAGATAATTGTATACCCTTAAAAAGTTTCTTACTAAATGTTTTGAAAGCTGAGATGGTTCAAAAGATTCTTGTCCCGACTCTTGTTTACCCAGATATAACTCGGTATTTGTTACGGTTCGGGCTTTCTTTGAATAAAAAAGTGTTATGGCCATGATGAGTCCCGAGACTACATATATTAACCGATACGTACCGCTTTCCCACACAGTGTTTGCCTGCATACCATCGCCCCATATATCCATTAAAAACCGGCTGGAATCTGTTTCTTGCGAACCGGAAAAAACATTAAATCCCTGAAGGGCCGACAACGGAACACCTATAAAATTAACCAGGTCGTTAGTTGCAAAAGAAAAAGCCAGGGCAAAGGTCCCGCAAAAAACAACAAACCTGGGAATCTCCACATGAAAAACGAAAGTAAGAAAAACAAACACAGATAGGGATAGCATGAAAAAACCGCCCAACACTATTGCCAAATTTCGATGAGCGAGATCAACAATAATTCCTGTGCGTATATTTGTTAAGGCTATGTCGTTTTTAATCAACAAAAATGCAATGGCCGTTAACGAGACAGCACCCCCAATAGAAAACAAGAATTTAAAGCGTTTTTTATAATTAAAGGTAAAAATTACACGGACAATAAACTGGACAATCGCTCCAATGACAAATGCAAAGAATATGGATATAACTATCCCGGCCAGAATAATAAAGACTCTTTGGGTATTGATAAGATCGTCTACAATAAGATGATCCGGATTATCCCCTCCTATAATAATAAGCCCCATAGCTAAGGCGGCACCAAGCATTTCAAATACTATGGCTATTGTGGTAGAAGTAGGAAAACCAAAGGTATTAAACAAATCCACCAACAAAATATCGGTTATCATTACAGCCACAAATACGATGAGCAACTGATTTAAATAAAAATTCTCCGGGTAAAAAACGCCTTTCCTGGCCACCTCCATCATCCCTCCCGAGAATCCCGCACCGATTAATAATCCTGCACCAGCCACCAAATAAATAAACCGTCTATTGGCTACCTTAGAGCCCATTGCCGCGTGTAAAAAGTTGACCGCGTCATTAGATACCCCGACCACCAGGTCGACAACGCCCAACAGCAACAAAATCACGATGATAAGGTATAGGTACTCCATCTATCTAATCAAAATTATGTGCAAATATAATGGTGTAATTGAATAAAACTACAACCATTTTAGCAAATAAACACAGCTTTAATGATTTAATAACATTAAGAAATATAACCTGATATAAAATTAAATTTACTTTTATGCCAGATCAGCATTTCATGTTACATTTGCCTGCAATAAATATGTTTGGAGAGTTCTTAACAAGGAACCCAAAGTCTCTTTTTCCCATATAATAGAGTGTATGAAAAACATTACATCCAAAAAATTAATCGCCCTTTCCACGTCTATTTATTTTTTCCTTACGATATCTTTCTTCCTCGTAAACTATTTTTCACCTGACATCATTGTATCGTTGATTATTTCCATCCCGGCCTTACTACTGATATATGGTTTTTATGCCGGGTATTTTATCAACCGCTTTATTAAATCCAAGGTTAATCCCATTTACAAAACAATCCACCATTTTAAACCATCTGTTTTAGGTTTGGCACCTGATAATGACAAAGATCCTTTTACGGAAGTAAATCGCGAAGTGGCCACCTGGATGCAAGGCAAAACAAAGGAGATACAACAACTTAGGCAAATGGAGAAATATAGGAAAGAATTTTTAGGGAATGTATCGCACGAATTAAAAACCCCCATATTCAACATTCAAGGCTATATATTAACCCTGCTTGATGGTGGAATTGAAGACAAAGATATTAACATGCTATATTTACATCGGACCGAAAAAAGCATTGACCGAATGATCACCATCATCGAAGATCTTGAATCCATTTCGAAACTGGAAGCTGGCGAATTAGAGATAGACCTGGAGGAGTTTAACCTGTTTCAGCTTATTGAAGATGTGTTTGACCTTCAGGAGATACGCGCAACCCATAAAAACATCGAGCTCAAACTTAATAAATCCGGTGAAAAACAATTAATGGTGATGGGCGACAAGCAACGTCTTTTTCAGGTTTTCAGTAACCTGGTGGTCAACTCCATCAACTACGGCAAACTAGGCGGCAAAACTACTGTTAATTTTTACGATATGGATAATCGTTATTTAATTGAAATAAAAGACAATGGAATTGGGATAAAACAATCCGATCTACCCAGGATTTTCGAGCGGTTTTACAGAGCCGATAAAAGCAGATCTCGCGAACAGGGAGGAACAGGATTAGGCCTGGCCATTGTAAAACACCTGATCGAAGCACATAATCAAACCATTAATGTTACCAGCACCTACGGAAGCGGAACCAGTTTCACCATCACGTTGGATAAGGGTAAACATTAGTAAATCATTCACGCGAAAGGCTTGAAGTTAAGATTATATAACAATATATTTACAATCACATAACAAACAGAAAGTGTTAAATTAAATCATTTACGTAACTTTCCGCCCAAATCCAAACGCTGTAAAAATGATAGAAGCAGATAATTTCAAGGTCTTATTGGTAGATGACGAACCGGACATTTTAGAGTTTGTCAGTTACAACTTAAAAAAAGAAGGTTTTCAGGTAATTACTTCTCAAAACGGTAGCGAAGCCATAGAAATTGCTAAAAAAGAACTTCCCCAACTAATTATTCTCGATGTGATGATGCCCGAGATGGACGGCATTGAAACCTGTGAGGAAATAAAAAGAATCCCTCTTCTAAAAAATAGTATTGTGGCGTTTTTAACGGCAAGAAGTGAGGACTATTCTCAAATTGCCGGTTTCGATGCAGGTGCCGATGACTACATATCGAAACCCATTAAACCCAAAGTGCTTATTTCAAGGGTAAAAGCTTTATTAAAAAGATATAACCCAGATACCGGCAAGGCACCCGAGGAGAAATCAGATGTGATCATGATTGGCGATTTGGTTATTGACCGCGAAAAATACATTATCGTAAACAAGGGGGATGAGCTCGTATTGCCTAAAAAGGAATTTGAATTATTGATGTTGCTGGCTTCAAAGCCTGATAAAGTATTTACCAGAGACGAGATATATAATTCTGTCTGGGGCGACAGTATTATTGTTGGAGACAGAACCATCGATGTGCATATTAGAAAGGTTAGGGAAAAAATTGGCCAGAACCATATTAAAACTATCAAAGGGGTTGGTTACAAATTTGTTGAATAGTATTCCATGGCAAATTAAAAATACACAGGGAAACCCAACGGTTTCTCTTTTTTTTTGTCCTACCTTTAAAAAAGATGTAAATTAGCCTATATCAAAATATATTTTCTATTTTAGAAGCGTTAAACAAATGTACCATGACAAATAAACTGTTAATAATACTCATGATTTTTGCTGTTGGCGTATTCAGCTGTGGCAAAAAGAAGGAACAGCCCAAAAAAGAAGTTAAACGCGAAGTGGTAAAACCTGCGGTAGCTAAAAAAGATACCGTTCCTCCGGCGCCAAAACCTAAACCGGTGGTTGAAAAGCCAGAAAATAAATATTTTTTAATAGCTGCCAGCTTTAAGAAAGAAGCTAACGCTATTTCGTTTAAGAACAGCCTGATAGAGCAGGGTTTCGATGCCGAGGTAATTGTTAGAAACACTGGTAAAAACAAGGATTTTTACAAGGTTTCGTACAAAGGTTTCTCCGATAAAAATGAAGCTTACAGGGAACTGAGAAGTGAAAAAAACAAGCCTGATCACGAGGATGTTTGGCTGCTTATTAAAAAATAAACGTATATGAAATTACTGTTTTTTGCTTACTGATAACTGTGAGCTGATCAGTTCTTTCATATTGGGTACCCACTGATCCGGAAATTCTACGAGCCAGGATTCAATTCCCAAACTTTTTGCCGTCTGTACATTTGCAAGCCCGTCATCCAGAAACAGCGTTTCCTCCGCTTTAATATTGGCATCGCGCAATACTTCTTCAAAAATGTCCTTGTTGGGCTTGCTCATATTTAATTCGTAACTGTAATAAACCTTATCGAATAAATTACTTAACGTGCCAACTATAGGAACCCTATTTGCGCATGCCTCAATATGTAATTCATTGGTGTTGCTCAATAAAAAAACGTTGTGTGTTTCCTTTAATTTTATGATCGTTGTAATCCTTTCTTCTTTATAGTCGCCTATAATCGCATTCCAGGCACTTATAACATCTTTATCACTTACATTAGGGTTCATATGTGCTTTTATTCCATTAACAAAGTCATCGGCCGATATTTTTCCCACCTCGAAATCATGAAATATTCCACTTTGTTTGTATTTACCGATAAAATCACCTCCCCGTTCAAAACCAAGTTTACGAAAACGTTCCAAAGTGATATTCAAGTCTATATCCACAACCACGTTGCCTAAATCGAATATGATATTCTTCTTACTTTCCAGATTAGTCATAAATTCTTAAAAATGTATTTGAATTATTCAGATAACTTACTATTTTTGCATCCGCAATATACAAAACGCTTTTTGTATAACAATGCCGGGCCTAGCTCAGTCCCGATAAACAAGAAAATATCCTCGATAGTTTATCGAGGATGCTCGAAAAACTAACAAAACACAGTTTTAAGTTTTTCGGCATTGGTTAGAGCACCTGACTTCCCGATAGCTATCGGGACAGGTGGTTGAAAAAGACAAAAAATAATATTGCACCCAAAAGGGCCTATAGCTCAGTTGGTTAGAGCACCTGACTCATAATCAGGTGGTCCCTGGTTCGAGCCCAGGTGGGCCCACTGGAACAAAGCCTCTTACGAAAGTAAGAGGCTTTTTATTTACTACTACAGTACGTTTCCCAGATAAAATAATCATTCATACGGCAAACACCGTTATACCGCCAAAGCTAAGGATTGGGAATTATTTTCATCTATCAATCTTGAAGATTACGCACATGCAATCCGTATTGAAAGGAAGATAAAATCGATGAAGAGTACCGCATATATAAACAACCTGAAAAAATACCAAGAAATGAGAAATAACCTCATCCAACAAACAAGCACCTGACTCCCCCGATGGCTATCGGGGCAGGTGGTCCCTGGTTCGAGCCCAGGTGGGCCCACTGGAACAAAGCCTCTTACGAAAGTAGGAGGCTTTTTTTATATACTACTATGTACGTTTCCCAGATAAAAAATTAGATACACTGCAAATTGAAGGTAAGGTTAAGAAGTTGTAACTTGATAGCTTTAGCATATAAATTATGTCAGCATCTTGTTATATTCTCTTTAGTGCTTCTTTAGACAGGTTTTATATCGGTGTTACCCAACATAATGTAGCATCAAGAATCCTTAAGCACAATAATCATTCATACGGGAAACACCGTTATACCGCCAAAGCTAAGGATTGGGAATTGTTTTTATCTATCAATCTTGAAGATTACGCACAT
>NZ_JBQTGI010000028.1:0-50326 GCF_052400645.1 Saccharicrinis sp. GN24d3 | reverse complement strand
GGGTTAACCTCGATAAATATTTTTAGATTATTTTCCCGAAGCCACGCCCGGGGTTTTCCCACAGCCGGGGAACGCCCCGCACCTCCATAAGGTTACGGATTGGCCGGACCGGGCCATGCCTCCCGGGTATTTTTTCGCAACAGGCTGACAGGATGCGCCTTGCGGCCTCCGCAAGGGGAATGCCCCTGGGAGCGGAACGGTGGAAAAAAGAAATTTGGATACTGAAAGATCGCTGTTTTAATTTTCGGAAATTAGAAGAGCCCCTATTTGCTTTGTGACTCTATCTTCTACATTCACCTTGTTTTTTAAATATTCTTCAACAGATCTTCTCCAGGCTTTTACCGTGTTCTTGGATTCTATATAATAATCGAAGGCTTCATTGGCAATATCCTCGGTATGTACGCCAAAACACCGGAACACATTCCGAAAATCTTTTACTGAAATATTAGTATGCTTGTACTGATCGTATATTAAATCGATGAAGTCAATTAGCTCTCCTTCGCTATAGGAATGCCCCAACTTATCTTTTAAATAGGCGGTTGTTGAATTTAATGCAGGTTTTTCCGGATTTTGACGCTGACGATTTTCCTCCAAATGAATTAGTAATTGCAGTATTAAACTTAAATTTTCGCATGCATATGAATCCAGCACTATTTCATTTGTGGAAGTGATGCTGAATTTTATTCCTGCCCATTTCAGTTTTATGCTATTAACAAATGTCGCCTTATACTTTGTAGTTATTTTAATTGGAACGAACAAAGCGGGGAAAAGCGATTTCCAATATTTTTGAAATTTCAACTCTGTTTTTAGTTCTGAAACTTTTAAAGTAACCGGATAAACTAATTCAATACGCTCAATTGCTCGGACATCACCCAGAAATTGCTTTAAATATGTCTGGCATTCGTTTGGTGAAGCGCCTAACATATTTAAAAGATGATGAACCTCGATTTTAATTGAATGAACAGGTTTTTCCATAGGCCACCAATCATTAACAGCAGTTATGAATTTTCTTTGATTCGTTTAAATAGCTCCGACGCAAAAACAAAATCGTTTAATTGCTCTTCCTTGGCTACCAGAATATCATCTTTATTTCCCTCCCAAAGTTTCTGGCCTTGATATATATAGATTATTTTTTCGCCAATAGCCATCACGGAATTCATATCGTGTGTATTTACGATGGTTGTAATGCCATACTCTTTGGTGATTTCATAAATAAGTTCGTCAATAACAATAGCAGTCTTGGGATCCAGTCCCGAGTTGGGTTCGTCACAAAACAGGTATTTGGGATTTAAGGCTATGGCTCTGGCTATGGCCACACGCTTTTGCATTCCCCCGCTAATTTCAGATGGATAAAGATGGTTCACATTTTCGAGATTCACTCTATTTAAGCAGAAATTTACTCTGTCCAGCTTTTCTTCCGGGGAATCATTGGAAAACATATCCAACGGGAACTGCACATTTTCTTCCACAGTTAAAGAATCGAAGAGTGCTGAACCCTGAAAAAGCATCCCAATTTTTTTTCGAATTGACTTTTGTTCGCTTAGCGACATTTGGGAAAATACCTCGTCGCCATAAATAATCTGGCCCGAATCAATTTGATGCAGTCCGACAATTGATTTTAGCAATACTGTTTTTCCGTGACCACTCTGTCCGATAATCAGATTTGTCTGCCCTGCTTCGAACCTGGCCGAAATATCAAACAGTACCTGTTTTCCATTAAAGGCTTTATTTACATTCTTAACTTCTATCATGCCAATAGCAATTGTGTTAATAAAAGGTTGAATAATAAGATCTGGATACTACTAACAACAACAGCCCTTGTACTGGCTACCCCAACTTCAAGAGAACCGCCCTCGACATGATACCCTTGATAGGCAGAGATCGATGAAATTAAAAAAGCAAAAACAACTGATTTGATCATCGCATACACTACATGAAACGGAACAAAATCGAGCCTTGCTCCATAAATAAAATCTGCTGAAATAATTTCACCTGACAAAACGCCAGATAGCCATCCGCCTATGATTCCGACCCCCATACTAATGATGGTGATGAAGGGTATCATAATTACCATCCCTATTATTTTGGGAAGCACCAAATGACAGGAAGAATTAATGCCCATGATTTCAATGGCATCAATTTGCTCGGTTACCCGCATACTGCCAATCTCCGATGCTATATTGGAACCCACCTTTCCGGCTAGTATAAGACCCACAATGGTAGATGAGAATTCCAATACCACCGATTGTCGAGCAGCATAACCTATGGTATATTTAGGAATAAAAGCCGAATCTAAATTATAAGCCGTTTGCAGTGTAATTACAGCGCCCATAAATACAGAAATAATGGACACAATGCCCAGCGAGTTAACGCCCAAACTTTCCGCCTCTTTTATTGTCTGTTTCAGAAAAATACCAATTTTTTCGGGTCTGGCGAATACTCTTTTTAAAAATACGATATACCTTCCGAAATGAAATAGAAATCCCATATATTTTGATTTGCGATAAAAATACTAACTTAATTCAGGGTAAAAAAATTTTTAATTCTAAACCACAATGGTTTTTATTGTGGCGCTTTTTAGGTATTTTCACCAACATAATATAAATGCTATTGAAATATTAATAATAATATACGATGACTAACAACACCTACTGTGTAATTATGGCAGGCGGGATCGGCAGCCGTTTTTGGCCGATCAGCAGAGAGGAAACCCCTAAACAATTTCTTGACATTCTTGGAACCGGGAAAACCCTGATTCAGCAAACTTTTGACAGGTTTACCCCGATTTGTCCGGCAGAAAACTTTTTGGTGGTTACCAGTATTGAATATAAGAAAATTGTGCTTGAACAGCTGCCTGAACTCACGCCTGACCAAGTACTCACGGAACCTTACCGGAGAAACACTGCTCCTTGTATTGCCTACGCCAACGCATGGATAAAAAAACGCAACCCGGAAGCTTCTATCGTAGTGACTCCAGCCGATCATCTTATTCTAAAACCGGAAGAGTTTGTAAGGGTTATTTCAAAAGGCGTAGACTTTGTTCAGAATTTTGATGCACTGCTAACATTGGGCATTAAGCCTCACCGACCAGAAACCGGTTACGGATATATTCAAGTTAGTGATGATTCGCCTAGTGAACTTGGTGTTATTGAGCCCGTGAAGACTTTTACGGAAAAACCAAACTTGGAGTTGGCCAAAGTGTTTTTTGAAAGTGGGGAATTTTTCTGGAACTCGGGCATTTTTATTTGGACATTGAAAGCAATTGAGGTTGCTTTCAACACACATTTACCTGATGTAAAAATATTGTTTGATAGTATAGAGGACAAAATAGGCACTCAACATCAAGAGGAAGCCATTAAAGATATTTACCACGATTGCGATAACATTTCTATTGACTACGGTATTATGGAAAAAGCGAGCAATGTATTTGTACTTACAGCGGATTTCGGATGGAGTGATTTAGGTACATGGTCGTCGCTATATGAGCACTCGGCTAAAGATGACAACCTAAATGCGATAAACACGGGTAAAGTGCTTGCTTACAACTCTAAAAACTGCGTAGTAAACCTACCTGCCCATAAGATGGCAGTTATTCAAGGATTAGACAATTATATTATTGCCGAGTCACACGATTGCCTTTTGATATGCCCAAAATCAAACGAACAACAGATACGTCAGTTTTCGGCGGATATCATTGCCGAATACGGGCAAGAAAAAAAATAATCCCAGTAATATCAAAATATTATTAAACAAAAAAAGGAGTGCAATAGCACTCCTTTTTTATATGGTTCATTTTTTTGTTCTTCTTCATCCAAATTATTTACAACAAATATTACTTTTTGCTACCCTTCCGCGCCACATCCAATTATAATCCTTTACAATTGGGTCACACTAAACCGGGCATCGCCTGCGGCAACCGGGCGATTAACCCACATGAACATTCGTTATAAATCAATATATGAACATTGTAGGCTTTAAAACTCCCACAAGTCGTGTTCGAAATTGAAGATATCCATCTTAATTCTTTCCGATTCCAACATGGCTTCCATGCCAACCGCATACTGGTCGATTGTTCGGTTATTGTACACGTTTGACTCGCGAACAATGTAACTACCGAAATACCTTTTCATAAAAATATCGTCAAAAGTTCTGCGTTGGGCATCATTTTTTGTATTAAACACCTCGTTTCGAGCAAACAAATCTCTCGCTTGCGGGAAATAAATCCAGAACGTTTGTTTTTTGGCTATTTGCTCTTCCCCTCCACCGGAACTTTTTGAATACTCACGGATCGGACAAAGCCCAATGATACGAACATCCAACCTGGAATAATTTCTGTCGAAGAACCATACCTCTTTAACCAATATTTGTTTTACTTCTTCAGGTCTTAATTCACCAGCCACTACTTTTTCAACAAAGGTACCGTCATCCTGGCGTACTTCCATTGTATCACCTACAGCTCCCATTTCATACATTACCTGGTCTAGTGTCATTTCAACTTTAAACTCATCTTCATATTTAGTTGAGTATGCTGATAATCCCTCATACTGTATGCCGTGCATCAATAACTGAATTAAACTAAACCTGTTGTCCATGGTATTGATTGGATAGTACAGCGGCAAGTTAATTTTTTCTCTTAAATCCACAATCCTCCACACTTTTTTGGCCCACATTACATCGGCTTCTCTCACATGTGGATAAGGAATTGGTTTACGGTTTTGAACATGCTCCGGTGGATATATTCCATCCAGCACATTTTGGGCTTTCACAGCAGAATTACCTACCAAGGCCACCAACATAATTAATAAGAAGAACAACTTTTTCATTATCGTATTTTTATTTTATCTAACTCGTATCCGAATATTTTTTTAATCTAACACAAATGTTATTGTACCTAAATCGCGCGTTCCACTGGGCCCTTTGGCACGTATGCCTTCGATTGACACCTTAGAACCCCTGGCCATTCCCTTTATTAGTTCTAATTGCTGCGGAGTGAACTTGCTACTCTTAGAGGGTTCGTCCACAATATAACCACCTTTCAATACAGAAACGGTAAATCGTGTGACCTTATACTCCAATTCAAAATCGAAATCTTTCATTTCGGCAAAAACACCTGACTGAGCAAGCAATACGTTCTTGCGTATTTTACCACTTGATTTTCCCGCAACTTCCGGAACCGGGTCTGGCACCCTTTTTATCCTGAATTCCTGTTTGCCAATGAATTTTGTTTTCCCTTCAATTTCTGCACTTACACTAACCACAGACTCTTTACCGGCGGTACCCGGTTTCGGTTTCACAATATAATTGGTCCCATCACCTCGGCGTGTCACATTAGTCATGGTTATTCTTAACGCATTACTGGCAACTCCTGGTACAGAAATGGCTACCGGGTTATCCACTCCCTCATAAAAAACGTTCATTTTTGTGGGGGATATGACCGCACTTGGTTTTACCACCTGAAATTCTCCTTTTACAGGGTAAGGTATTTCTGTTGAACCATCCGGTGAAGGCATTTTTATAAAACCGGACCACTCATGCTCACCAACCGGTTTTTTAAGTTCAAGTATTCCTTTTCCTTTTTTGATATTACCCAGCTTATTACCGTTAATTTCAATCTTAGGAACAATGGTGGGGTCATATGCTGCCATGAAAAGCTCGGCCCTGTAGGTCTCGCCTTCCAGAATAGTTGTTTTGAAAGGTTTAACTACTTGCATCAATTGGTCAAACTTGTATGAATCTTTATCAATATCACTCATTAAATTTGCCACCATATCGGCTTCCGCATTTCTAATATCCCCTTGTATTTTACTTAGCATGGCCATAGAGGCTGCCAAAGGCACGTGCTCAAACTTGGTGGATTCCCAAGGTTTTTTTACGTCTTCTTCTTTTACATCTTCCGTATTAAAAACTTCTTTGTAGGCTTGGATATAAGTGGTATCCTTTTCGTCATTTTCGTCAAGCATACCCAGCAACAGATCCTTAAATTCACCCATTCTTTTTTTAAGCTCTTTACTCTTGGCACCTGCCTTCTCCACAATCATAACCTGAGCCGCAATGTCCTGGTTATCGATTCCGGTGTAATTCTCCGGTGTCGCTTCCGGGCCTGACACTTTTTGTGCCAAAATAACCTTAAGGCCCTGAATATGATTTACCAACGAATCGGAAGCTCCCTGTATTTCCCGTGCTTTATCCCATTCATCCTGCGCTTTGACTGGATTATTACTCCACGCTGACTCAAATTGGTTATAAAGCGCTTCGTTTTTACGCTCTACTGTTTCTCTTGTTTGGTTAAAACCTTCGTCCAGCGAAACAAATGCTAACAGTAACTCTCCAGACACGTTCAATGCGAGCATTGCTGTCAAAAAGAGGTACATCATACCTATCATTTTCTGCCGGGGGGTTTCGGGACAATTTCCGCCACTCATACTTTATTCTTCTAAAGATTAATATAAAAAGTAAATTAACGGCCTCCAACATTCATGGCACTCAACATATTTCCGTAGATCGTATTTAACTCCCCAACGGTTTTATTTAAGTTAGCCACCTGGTCCCTATAATTTTTAGCGCCCTCAACAGACTGCTTTAAATACTCGCTTATTTCGCCCAATCCGCTGTTCACATTATCGGTAGCTTCAACTTGGGCTTTAGATCCTTTTAACTGCATCTCATAAATTGAATTAATCGAAGCCAGGTTTCCGTTTAATGCCGATAACTGATCGTTATATTTTTTGTTGTTATCAGCGATTCCCCCCATTTCCTGTTCAATGCTATTTGACATCTTAGCATAGGTATCGATCAACTGCTTACCTGAATTTGACATGTCATTGGCTACTTTATTACCGGCTTCGGAAATGGCACTTGCAGTAGCACTATACGATTGTGTTAATGCTTTTGTTGACTCTTCGATGGCCTTTGCTGTTTTATCTTGTACGTTCCCGAACTTACCCACCGACTCTGATGCATTTTGTATATTTTGCAAGTAGCTTTGTGTTGCCAATGATGCATCACTTAAATCGGCTAGCTGAGATGAGGTAGAACTTAACTTTTTAATACCCTCCGATAGTTCTGTGACCGTCTTTTCATCAATGTTTCCTGTTTGGATAAGTGCCTGAAGCTCTCCCCCTCCACCACTTCCACCTTTGCCATGGTGAGTTGCATTAGGTTCAAGACCTACCAACTCGGGATATACCAGGCTCCAGTCCGGCATTTCATGAGGAGGTTCAAAAGCTGATAGCGAAAAAATTATAATCTCAGTACCCATACCAACCAGCAACATAAGCTCTGCTCCCGGGTAGTGCATTATTTTAAACAAAGCTCCTGCCAGAACGATTGCAGCACCAAAACCGTATACCTTGGCCATGATCTTTTTGTACGCCGGGCTTTCAACAAATTCGGTAATAGTCATAATTCAATTGTGTTAATCTGTTATTTTACTCAATAGTTTAAGGACATTTGTTTTCATCTTATATACTTAGTCCCCAATATAATCTCTAACGCAACGGAACCCGATAAACGATTTTGCCGAATCCTGGTATTCGTACGTCCTGGTACCGCACTGTAGGAAATAACCTACATCCTTCCATGATCCACCACGAATCACTTTTCTTTTCATTACGTGCGGATCGTCCGGTAAGGCGTTGTACTTGTAAGTTGGGTTAAAATCGTGAGTGAAACTATAAGCTGACTCATCAAAAGCGCTTGAGGTCCACTCTGCCACATTACCTGACATGTCGTATAAACCAAAATCGTTTGGCGCATACGAAGCAACCGCCATAGCTGTGTTACCACCATCATCGGCATAACGACCTCTTAAAGGTTTAAAGTTAGCCAGAAAACATCCTTTATCGTTACGCGTATACATTCCACCCCAAGGATACATTTGATTTTCCAATCCACCTCTTGAAGCGTATTCCCACTCCGTTTCTGTTGGAAGTCTGTATTCCATTACTTCCGGTTCTCCCTTACTCACAAGATAATTGTTCATAAAACGAGATCTCCAAATAGTAAATGCTGTAGCTTGTTGGTGCGTTATACCTACAACTGGATATTCAAAGAAACCAACGTGCCAGAAATACTTCTCGGTCCAGGGTTCGTTGAATGAATAGGTAAAGTCGGCTATCCAACATAATGTATCCGGATAAACATTCACATTATCTTTCATTATAAACGCAGAACGGTCCCTAATATTTTCCTCTTCGCCAAGCTGATTATAAACCGAGCCTTCATATTGCTTTGTTTCAAAGTTATAACGGTTGGTTTTTTTTGCGGCCTGTTGCATATCCACCCACTCGTACTCGTAGATTAATTTTCTTGAATCGATTTCCTTTCTACGGAAGAATCTTTCGTTTTCAGGCAAGAACATCTCGTCAAGAATCTCGGCATACTCTTCGTTATCCCACTCAATAGGTTCGTCCCAGTTTAAGAAAGGCGGGTCTATTTCGTTTCCGTACTCATCCTCCGCAATCACAAACTCATCGAACTGATCCCCCAAAAGCATTCTTGCTATCGAATCCCTGACCCAATTGATATACTGACGGTATTCGGTATTGGTAATTTCAGTTTCGTCCATCCAGAAAGAACGGATAGACACGGTTTTTGACTGCGCTGTTAACGACCAGGCAGCATCCTGATCGTTCGGGCCCATGTTAAAACTTCCCTGCGGAATAAATAACATTCCATACGGGTCCGGTTCATAAAAGGTACCCTTTTGAGCTACTCCGGTAAGTTCGCCTCCTCCGGAGTTACTGCATCCGCTTAAGATAGCGACTATAACGACACTAAGAGCTAGTACTTTCTTCATAATATTTAAGACTATCGGTATTTTAAATTTTTATTTGCCTACTATAAATATCTAACGCTTTTATAGCGTTTTGTTCGTTTGTCAAAATCAATATCCAAATTATATCCCACCATCAGCTCATGCGTTCCTCCGTAGCCCGTTGAAGCCATGGCCGATGTAGTTATGTCATAACTGTAACCAAACCTTACTCCGTTTTTCATTTCAATCCCCGCTAACAATACAATTGCATCTTGAAAACGATAGGTGATTCCTCCCCAATATCTTCTTTTATATCTCACCAATGTGTTTACATCTACCTGAAAACTTTTGCCATCCGTTTTGTAAAAAAGTGAAGGCAGCAATTCATACGATGTATCCTCAATTTTATGGTTATACCCTCCTAAGAGGTAAAATGTTCCAGTTGTTTTAAAATTAAATTCTTCCTTAAAGTTGGCTTCCGGGCTATTAAGGTGTGATAATGAGGCTCCCAGATAATATTTATTTTCTTTATAATATACGCCAATTCCCATATCAAAAGCCGAACCGCTAACATCTGCGGCCGGAACATTAGGATCACTCGGGTTATAGTAGTCACCTTCAATAGCATCCAGTGTCCACAACGCTTTTAGACTTTGATTTAACAAACCAAAATTTAAGCCGACCGATAATGTTCCTTTATCCAATTCAAACTTTAAGGCATAATTCAAATTCATGGTAAGGTTGGTGAAATTTCCGATTTCATCGTTGATGAAATTTAAACCTATCCCGGAATTTAAATTAAAAAACTTGACCGGCATGTCACCGCTAAAAACCGTTGTTTTTATGGCTAGGTTTCCGGTCCACTGATTCCTGTTTAATGCTATCAGATTCATACTTTCGCTAGTTCCTGCAAATCCCGGGTTAACGGCCAGTTTATTAAACATATTCTGGCTAAACTGCGGATCATATTGCGCATGAACATTTTTTGCAATTGCACAAAATATAACAAAAATCAGAATTCTCCTAAACATTTATTCCAGTTATAAAAAACTCAAAGAACTCCTGTTTTCACCGCCTCCTATATCTTACTATAAAACTGAAGTTTACCTTTTAAACCCCATGCATTTTGCGATTAAAAACCGAGTTCGTATACTTTATTTCAATTATAAAGGTTTCGTTTTTATGCGTTAATCATGTTATTTTTTTGTATAGCCAACTTATTGCTAAATATCATTTTGAAAGAATCTCCACCATTTATCGGGCAATTCTCCATTCTTAGCCAAAAGGTATTCTTTTTCATCGCAAGCCAACATTTTAACCCCGTTCTTCCATGGCACTTCAATCCACCATCGGTTATTAACTCTGTTTGAATAGAAACGTATGTCTATGTCAAAATCTTGTAAATGAACCACAGAAATTTTACACCCGCCTACTCCTTCCATAGTCAAACCGCTCATATTCTGCGATATACCGTCTAATAAATGCCAAATTATTTCTGCACAAAGCATGGCTCCTTTGCCCGATTTGTCCAATTTTGGGTTATATTCCTGAAGGCAAAACACCTTTAAGCTGTCTCCAACACCAGCATACCATGCCAATCGACAAGCATCATACCCCGTAAGGCCGTTGACGTTTATATTTGAAAAGTACGGCATATATTCTTTTTGTATAGCCCCAACATCAAAGCTAACCAAATCAGCATCCCTCAATAATGGCTCCGCCGCAGCCATATTTTCATTCCTGATATCCCTAAGGCGTGTACATTCCCAATGTAGATCTGCTAGCTTCGCGTCCTGACTTTCACCTATCAAATATTTTTGTCCGCCAATCAGGTTTAACTCGTAAATATTTTCATTATAGTCTTTGGCCAGTTTTGTCAGAAAAGTTTGGCCGCTAAAGTCGGAACCTGTTATATTAAAATCTAACCTGGCATCAATAATAGAAATGGCCAGCTCCTTTTGATGCGCAACTATACCTTTCACCAAAGGCAAAACATAATCCTGACCTCCTCCTACAATCACCACTACAATGCCTAACGAAGAAAGTATTTCAAGCACTTCGCAAATGGCAAAGTACCGGTCGTTTATCGTTTTTCCTTTTATATTGCCCAGATCAATTATCCGCAACGATTTTGGAATACTCCTTAATCCCACCAGATTACCCCGAATTACGCTGCCGGCATCTTCACCTCCCTTGTTCCCGGAAGGCCTTTTCCCGTCTTGAATCCCTATTATGGCAACTTCGAAATTTAAAAGCACTTCCTCGCAATAATCCCCGACAACACCATATTTAATTTGATGTTTCAGACTATCTTCTTCGGGCATATATATATTATGTGCCTGTGGTTCAGGAATTGGGTCAAAAAAATCGCTCAGCTGCACTTCTATGTTTTTTCCGAATTATTTTTTAGTTGTTTTTTTGGTCGTAGTCTTTTTAGCAGCTGTCTTTTTTGCAGCTGTTTTTGTTGTTGTCTTCTTGGCCGCAGCTTTTTTGGCAGGTTTCTTACCGCCATCTTTTATCAGCTTTTGGCAATCGTCAAACGTTAGTTTTTGAGGATCGGTGTTCTTTGGAATTTTATAGTTCTTTTTTTGGTAAGATATGTATGGTCCCCATCGGCCGTTCAATATCTGTATTTCCGGATCTTCGTCGAAACTCTTGATAAACTTCTCTCTATCTGCTTTTCTTTTTTCCTCAATAAGAGTAATGGCTCGATCCAATTCTATTTCCAAAGGATCGTCTATCCCCTTTTTAAGGGAAACAAATTTGCCGTCGTGACGTACATACGGACCAAACCGACCAATTCCGACCACCACTTTTTTATCCTCGTAAAGTCCTAAATCGCGCGGGAGATCAAATAGTTTAAGCGCCTCTTCCAAGGTTATCGTTTCCAAATGCTGCCCTCTTTGCAAAGATGCAAACTTTGGCTTTTCCACATCTTCGTCTTCACTGCTCTCGCCCAATTGCGCCATTGGACCATATCGCCCAATTTTCACGATGACCGGTTTACCCGTTTTAGGATCTTCACCCAGCTGGCGTTCCCCTGTATTTCGTTCAGATGTTTCCAAGGTTTCTTCAACCTGCCGATGGAAACTTTTGTAGAATTCGTCGATAGATTCGTTCCACACTATTTTACCCAGGGAAATCTCGTCGAATTCCATCTCCACCTTTGCCGTAAAGTCGTAGCTTACGATATTCGGGAAATACTTCATCAAGAAATCGTTCACCACCATTCCCACATCCGTAGGAAACAATTTATTTCTTTCGGCACCCGTAATTTCTGTCTTTTGCTCGGAAACCACCTCGTTATTTTTTAAAGCCAGGTATTGGTAAGGCCGTTCTTTACCCTCTCGCTCCTCTTTAACAACGTATCCCCTATTTTGTACCGTAGAAATAGTTGGCGCATAAGTGGAAGGACGACCGATGCCGAGATCTTCCAGTTTTTTCACCAAGGAAGCTTCCGAGTAGCGAGCCGGCTTCTGGCTCCACCTTTCCCGGGCCTCAATGACCTCATAAGCCAACGCATCACCTACTTTCATTGGCGGCAACAGGCCCGAATCTTCATCTCCTTCATTTTCCCCCTCATTTTCCGTTGACTGCATGTACACCTTTAAGAAACCATCGAATTTGATGACCTCCCCGGTAGCCACAAAATGTTCAGCTACACCATCCGCCTTAATTTGAACCGTTGTTTTCTCCAACTGGGCATCACTCATCTGCGAAGCAATGGTGCGTTTCCAAATAAGCTCATACAACTTTTGCTCTTGTTGAGAACCCGAAACCGTTGGCTTGTCCAGGTAAGTAGGACGGATAGCTTCGTGAGCCTCTTGCGCCCCCTTACTCTTGGTTTGATATTTTCTGATTTTTAGGTACTCCTCACCCATTACCCCTGTAATTTGGTCACTCGCCATTTTAAGTGCTGTATCAGCCAAATTCACGGAGTCGGTACGCATGTAGGTTATCTTCCCCGCTTCGTACAACTTTTGAGCCACCGACATGGTATGCCCTACCGAGAATCCAAGTTTCCTGCTCGCTTCCTGTTGTAATGTTGATGTAGTAAACGGAGCAGCCGGCGTTTTCTTTAGCGGCTTTTTGGTAATATCGGACACTTTAAAGTGAGCCTTGTTACATTTATTGAGGAATGCCTCAGTTTCTTCAAACGTGGCAAAACGCTTCGACAGGTCTGCTTTCATCTCCGAAACTTTTCCGTCAGCGTCGGTTACGATAAACACGGCTGTAACGCGATATGACGATTCCGGCTTAAAGGCAAATATTTCCCTTTCGCGCTCAACAATCAATCGCACCGTTACGGATTGCACGCGACCAGCAGACAAGGAAGGCTTTACTTTTTTCCAAAGAACCGGAGAAAGTTCAAACCCCACTAACCTGTCCAACACCCTTCGTGCTTGCTGGGCATTTACCAGGTTAATATTTATGTCTCTGGGATTTTCAACTGCATTTAAAATGGCAGATTTTGTTATCTCATGAAAAACAATTCTTTTAGTATTTTCAGGTGTTAAGCCCAATTCATCATACAGATGCCATGCAATAGCTTCCCCTTCTCGGTCCTCATCCGAGGCGAGCCAAACTGTTTTAACATCCTTCGCCAACTTCTTCAACTCTTTGACCACCTCTTTTTTATCATCCGAAACTACATAGGTGGGTAAGTAGTTATTGGCTATATCGATACCGAAATCCTTTTTAGCCAAGTCGCGAATATGCCCGTAGCTTGACTTCACAAGGAAATTCTTGCCCAAAAATTTTTCAATGGTTTTTGCTTTGGCAGGAGACTCGACAATCACCAAGTTCTCTTCACTAATACTACTTTTTTTTGCCATCTACTATAATATATTAACGCTCAATTATATCTACACATCACTCTAAACAAGGCAATTAGCAATAACACATTAAAGCATGGGATTTAATCCATGCCCGCCATACCGTTGTTAAAGGCGTCAAATTTAAAAAATTATCCTTACAATACTAAAATAGGTTCCCTTTATAAAGTAATATTAATGTTTAACATAGAAACAAGAAATCTACTCTTGATCATAACTTTCGACAACTATTCTGCGTTTATGAATATTAAAATGGCATTAAAAATGCAGGTATTACTAAAATTGCTAATTTTACCGCAAATTTTCAACAAACAACAATTATGCGCACTAACAACAAAGGAATCAAAAGACTGCTTAAATGGTTTTGGGGAAGCATATTGGCAGGCTTACTTTTAATATTTCTTTTATTTTTTTTAATAGCTCTGGGCTATTTAGGCGTAATGCCTTCGTTTGAAGAATTGGAGAATCCCAAAAACAGTCTGGCCACCGAAATCATTTCGGAGGACCATAAAGTATTGGGTAACTTTGCCATAGAAAACAGGACCTTTGTCGATTTCGAAGAACTTTCGCCATATATTGTCAACGCTCTTATTGCCACCGAGGATTTACGTTTTTACGATCACTCCGGGGTTGACCCGAGAGGGTTGGCAAGGGTTGCTGTTAGAACCGTTATTATGGGCGACAAAGGATCAGGTGGTGGCAGTACTATCACGCAACAGTTGGCGAAACTTCTGTTTCATGAACCCGCAAAAAATATTTGGGAACGAGGATTACAAAAACTAAACGAATGGGTTATTGCGGTAAAACTGGAACGCAGTTACACCAAGAACGAGATATTAACCATGTACCTCAACAAGGTAGGTTACATATATGATGCCTATGGAATTCAGTCGGCTGCCCAAACTTTTTTCGGTGCCACAACGGATTCCATTAAAATTGAAGAGGCCGCAGTACTGGTCGGAATGCTTAAAAACCCTGCCCTTTTCAACCCCATCAGAAGAAAAGATACCACAGAATTTAGACGCAATGTGGTTTTAGATCAGATGCGCAAGGCGCAGTTTATCAGCGAAGTGGAATACGATTCACTGAGGAACATTCCGCTAACCTTAAAATTCAGAAGACGAGACCATAAGGAGGGTGTCGCCCCGTATTTTCGCGAATACATCCGTTTAACCTTAAACGCCCACAAACCGGAAAGGGCAAATTATCCATCGTATTTAAACAATAAATTTATTGCCGATAGTATTGAGTGGGAAAACAATCCGATGTACGGCTTTACCAACAAGAACTTAAAACCCGACGGAACCAAATATAATATTTACAGAGATGGTTTAAAAATTTACACTACCGTAAATTATAAAATGCAAACCTATGCCGAGAATGCTTTAAAAGACCATCTGGCCAACAATCTGCAAAAAGCTTTCTTCCAGGAAAAGAAAGGAAGGTCCAGGGCTCCCTTTACCCATGAAATTACTGATGAGCAATACGAAAGCATCATCAACAAGGCTATCCGAAATTCGGAAAGGTACCGGATTATGAGAAAAGCAGGCATTAAAAGAGATTCGATTATGAAAGCTTTTAAAACACCTGTTGACATGCAGATATTCACCTGGGAAGGCGAAAAAGATACGGTATTGACCCCACTGGATTCAATAATACATATCAAACACTATTTGCGTGCCAGCCTTTTCTCCATCGATCCGCGTAACGGTCATGTGAAAGCTTATGTTGGCGGCCCCAACTTTAAATATTTCATGTACGACATGGCCACCAAAGGTAAACGCCAGGTGGGTTCAACCATTAAACCTCTTGTGTATACCCTGGCCATGCAGGAAGGGCACACCCCCTGCGACCTGGTACCGAATATACCTCAAACCTTTGTTTTACCTGATGGAAAAACCTGGACTCCCCGCGATGGAGGTAAGCGTCGAAAAGGAGAGATGGTTACCTTAAAATGGGGCTTGGCCAATTCAAACAACAATATATCGGCCTGGGTAATGAAGCAATACAATCCGGAGGCGGTTAGGGACATGATTCATGAATTGGGAATACTAAGCCCTATGGACGCAGTACCTTCGCTCTGCCTGGGAATTCCAGACTTCTCGTTAAACGAGATGGTGAGTGCCTACAGCACGTTTGCCAACAAAGGTGTACGCATTGAACCGATGATGATTTCGAGAATCGTAGATCGATACGGCAACGTCATTGGGCAATTTACACCTAAAAAGAAAGAAGTAATCAGCGAGCATACGGCATTTTTGATGCTTAACCTGTTACAGGGAGTTGTCAACGGTGGTACCGGCACAAGACTGCGTTACACCTACGAGTTTACGGGACAAATTGCCGGAAAAACAGGTACCACACAAAACCATTCCGACGGTTGGTTTATCGGAGTTACCCCAAATCTTGCCACCGGAATTTGGGTGGGTGGCGAAGACAGGGATATTCACTTTGACGGTATCAGACTGGGACAGGGAGCCAACATGGCTCTGCCTATCTGGGCATTGTATATGAAACAGGTATACGCCGACGAATCATTGAACATAACCGAGGAAGATGTTTTTGAGGAGCCTATGAACTTTAACCTGGTATTGGATTGTGACGAAGACAATAAACCTTTGACGGAAGAAGAAGAGGAGGAAGAAACGTATACCAATGGCGACGAGTCGGAATTCTTTTAACCCGGATTATGGATTGGAGGTTCGTCATGAGCATTGCAAGTACCATAAAACAAGGCATTACTAAAACGAGGCATAACTTGTCCCGATTACTTTTGGGAGTATTGTTCTGGTGAGTTGAAGTGATGCAACGAAGTGTCTTGTTTTAAAGTATTTTCAATGTGTAATAGAATTTCTAATGTATATGGCGGGTTTAATGTTGGAGTGATAATGGATAATGAACCGTGCGACGTCGGCAGGGAAACATGATATATAGGATATAACCGAGGGTTTTGTTTTGAAAGAATGCCCTCGGGTTATGCAAACAACAACTTAAAAGCTTCTTCCAACTTGCTTACTTGCGTTACCTGAATATCGTATTTTTCAATATCCAATCCCTTGGTAAATTTCGGTATGATGATTTGTTCAAAACCAAGCTTGGAGGCCTCACCTATTCGTTGCTCTATTCGTGTTACGGGACGAATCTCACCGGAAAGGCCCACTTCGCCAGCCATGCAAATATTGGGAGAAACCGGAATATCAATATTGGACGAAAGTATGGCAGATACTACCGCCAAGTCGATGGATGGATCATTCACTTTTATTCCTCCGGCAATATTTAGGAAGACATCTTTTACAGCCAATTTAAAGCCCGCTCTTTTTTCCAAAACAGCCAATAACATATTTAATCTTCGCAAGTCGAAACCAGTAGCAGAACGTTGTGGCGTTCCGTAGGCTGCGGTGCTCACCAAGGCCTGTGTTTCAATTAAGAATGGCCGCATCCCTTCTATGGCGGCAGAAATAGCCACGCCACTCAGATTATCGTGATGATGAGACAATAACAATTCGGAAGGGTTGGTTACTTCACGAAGCCCATTCCCCAGCATTTCAAAAATTCCGATCTCAGCGGTTGAACCGAAGCGGTTTTTAATCGACCTTAAAATTCGGTACATATGGTTACGGTCACCTTCAAATTGAAGCACCACATCTACCATATGTTCCAATACTTTTGGCCCCGCCAGATTCCCTTCTTTGTTGATATGCCCTATTAAAACTACGGGCAAATTTGTTTCCTTGGCCACCCTCAATATGGATCCTGTACATTCCCGTATTTGAGAAACACTTCCCGGTAATGACTCCATACTCCCACTGCTTAGTGTTTGAATGGAATCCACAACCAATAAATCCGGGTCCACATTTTTAATATGACCGAGTATCTTTTCCATCGAAGTTTCGCTAACCACCAAACAGTTCTCACTTCCCTGATGGATTCTATCCGCCCTTAACTTAATTTGCTGCGGACTTTCCTCCCCGGAAACATAAAGCACCTTTTTAGAACCAATTCGCAATGCCATCTGCAAAACCAAGGTTGATTTTCCAATACCCGGTTCTCCTCCTACCAATATCAACGACCCCGGCACCATACCGCCACCAAGCACTCTATCCAACTCAATATTTGAAGTGTTTATCCTTGGCAAGTCCGAAATAGGAACGTCTTTTATTAGTTCTGGCTTAGTGGCAACGGTCTCAAAGAAATTTTGCGTTGAAGCTGTTTTGGCATTGGATTTAACCACAACCTCTTCCACATAGGTGTTCCATTGCCCACATGCGTTACACTTACCTACCCATTTAGGCGATTCCGTTCCACAGTTTTGGCAGACAAATACAGATTTAGTTTTGGCCATGTAAATCAAACTTTTAGATTATAAATAATAGATCAGAAGATATTCGGGAATCGGCATTCCAGAAAGCAATTGACACTGTGTACGTCCATAAGAAATGTTGACGTATTTTTTTCTTCGATCCCCATTCCTCCGCATACATCCGGTTTCTTCTTCTGTTCAGGCAAAAAGGGAAGAACCTGTGCTACTGCAAACTGATTCCGGCAACGGCTTACCGCTCCTTTTTTTCCTGGGCGATCTTGTCGATAATATCGGTAGTTGAGAACCCATCCACAAAGGTGATGGTTTCAACCGATCCTCCTCTGCCACTGACTATATCGTACCCCACAATATCTTCCACTTTGTAATCGGCTCCTTTCACCAACACATCGGGCTGAACTGTTTTTATTAATTCGTAAGGCGTGTCTTCATCAAAAAACACAATTAAATCAATAAACTCGAACGCCGCAAGTACTATGGCCCTACTTTCCTGATCAACAATAGGGCGCGCTGGACCTTTGATCCTGCTCACAGAGCTATCGGTATTCAAACCTAACAATAACCGGTTTCCCTTTTCTGCCGCTTTAGCCAAATATTCTACATGGCCGCGATGCACGATATCGAAACAACCATTCGTAAACACCACTTTTTCGCTGTCCAACTGCCATTGGCGAACTATTTCGGCAGCCTTACCTGCATCTACAATTTTTGACTTAAATGAAACTTCTGACATACTTTTGTGAATCAGGGGTTGAAAATATGATGATTTCTCTTTTGCCCACAGATCCTGACGTAACAATCAGAATATTACAGCAAAGATGTTAAAGGTTTTCTTCTGGAAACCAATATTCTGCGTTAATTTTTTTAATCTGTGCCAAACAAAGGGAGTAATTACATTGTATTAACTTTCTATGGTTAGGTGATATTTTAGGGACTTCCTATAAATAGCAAACCCCGGAAGCACCGGGGTTTATCTGAAACAATCTTTTACACCAGCATGTTTGTTTCTGTGTGCGGAAATACAAACTTAGGTTTAAATCCTTTGGCTTCGTCGAGCTCCATCATGGCATAGGTAATAATAATGATCACATCACCTACCGCCACTTTTCTGGCCGCGGCTCCGTTCAAGCAAATCACACCAGAACCTCTCTCTCCTTTAATAACATAGGTTTCCAAACGTTCACCATTGTTATTGTTTACTACCTGTACTTTTTCGTTTTCAATTATGTTGGCTTCGTCCATCAAATCTTCATCAATGGTAATACTTCCCACGTAATTAAGGTTAGCCTCAGTAACGGAAACATTATGTAGCTTAGACTTTACAACTTCAACGTACATCCTGAAAATTTTTGTAAATCAAATTATCAATCAATCTTACTTTATCTGCAAATACGGCAATACAACCTACAATATACTCACTTTCGTTCCAATCATCAACAGGTTGTAATGTATTTCCATCTACAATATTAAAATACTCCAATTTCAATATTGCAGAGTTGTTTATCTTATCGACCACAAAATTAATAACTTCTTTTATATTTTTTGTGCTCATTTGTTCTTTTGATTCAAATAATGTTTTGGAAATCAATACCGATTCCTTGCGCTGTTCAAGATTTAACCTCACATTACGGGAGCTCATCGCCAATCCATCCTTTTCACGAACTATTTTTCCAGGAATTATATCGACAGGGTAATTTAACATTTTGGTCATGGCTTTTATAACGGCCAACTGTTGAAAATCCTTCTGGCCAAAAAAAGCTTTGTGCGGCTGCACCAAATCAAAAAAGCGACTTACTACCTGTGCTACACCATTAAAGTGACCAGGGCGACACGCTCCCTCCATCACCTTATCCAACGTCCCAAAATCAAACACCCTGTTATCCTCTTCGGGATATACCTCCTCAACGGTAGGATGATAAAGAATATCGCAACCCGTACCACTTAATAACGCTATATCGTTGTCAATAGTTCTGGGATAATTCAATAAATCATCGGGATTGTTAAATTGGTTTGGATTCACAAAAACACTGACGACAACAACATCGGTACATTCCCCTGCCATTTTAACCAAACTTAAATGACCCTGATGCAAGGCGCCCATGGTAGGCACAAACCCAATCTTTTTCCCGGAAGATTTATGTTTCTCAATTAATCTTTTAAGTTCCTCAGACTTAGCAACAATATCCATATCAATTTTTCAAAAAACGCCGCAAAGTAAATAATAAATTCTTAACTATAAAAGCATAAAACCCACAACTTGATCTAACAACCAATTCCAGACACCATTCAATTAATAAATCTTCTTGTTTTCTGCTGACATACAGCACTTACAACATATGAATTGTTGACAATAAAATTCCATGTCTTTGTTTGAGAACTTTATTTTTGTTAATTTTGCAGCCTGTTACAATTTTCATAAAGCAATTATCACCAACAAATAAGATGGAAAAAACAAAGGTTTTATTTATTTCCCAAGAAATCACACCCTATCTTCCCGAATCAGAAATGTCCAAAATAGGCCGCTATTTACCGCAAGGCATACAGGAAAAAGGAAAAGAAATCAGAACATTTATGCCTCGTTTTGGCTGTATCAATGAGCGGAGGAACCAGCTACATGAGGTAATCCGTTTATCAGGGATGAATTTAATCATTGATGACACGGACCATCCTTTGATTATTAAGGTAGCTTCCATTCAAGCTGCACGCATGCAGGTATATTTTATTGATAACGAAGATTATTTCCACCGAAAGGCCACTTTGGTCAGCAAAGACGGCAAGGAGTTTGAGGATAACGATGAAAGGGCTATCTTTTTTGCCCGAGGTGTTTTAGAGACTACAAAAAAGTTGCGTTGGGCTCCGGATATTATTCATTGTCATGGTTGGTTTACCGGACTGGTTCCTCTATACATTAAAAAGGCCATGAATGAAGATCCGCACTTTGCCAACTCAAAATTGGTTTACAGCATCTATAACGACGGATTTACAAGCACTTTTCCTGACACATTCCCTGGAAAGTTTTTACTTGAAGGAATAGAAAATGATGATTTTTCAGGATTAACTCCATTTGATTTCGAAAACCTCAGTAAATTAGCCATCAATTTCAGCGACGGCATTATACAAGGTAACCCCGAAGCAAATCAGAATATCATAGACTATGCAAAGGCCTCTGGAAAACCGTTCCTTGAATTCCATAATGAGGAAACATATGTGGATGCCTATGACAAGTTTTATGATGATTTGATGGACAATTAACCTGGAAAATTCTTAGAATTTTTCACCTTTGGCTGACGTTTTATGAAATGTTGTTTTGTAAGCCAGCGTATACAAATCACGAGAGTTGTTTTTTAATCAAGGATATCCCTGATAAGGGTGAAATAATCTTATAAAAATCAGGGTTAACCCTGGCACAACCTCAGGTTGTTGTCATTCATTTGAACAAAACGGGTAATCCTTTAAAATTAAAGAAGTGCAGACACAAAATATTTTTCAATTGCGAGTGCTTCAGACACTCACATTTGCCGTTGCGGTTCTATTTTTGTCATCGTGTAACGATGACCCGGCAGAAATTGCGGCCAATCTCTTTGGGGACAACTTGATTGATACGGAATTTTCGGTATCTTCCGGCACCGAATTAACCGCTAGCAATTTTATCCTTAACGTTGAATCGCAGAACCCAGTCCAAAGCTTTATTATCGGGGAATACTCCGATTCCATATATGGACAAACCGCAGCAGGCTTTCTGGCGCAATTCGCTAATGTTACCTCCGGTTTTACCGAAGAGGCCTCTTACGATTCTACTCAGCTAAAAATTGCATATACCAGAAACAAATGGCTCGGAGATCCATATTCTAAAAATAAAATTACCATTTACGAACTCACCAGTAAGGTCCCTTCCCAAAACCTTGTGAGCACTCAATTTAACCCAAGCGGATTATTTGACGAAGCAAACCCAATAGGTGCGCTTGAGTTTATGTACGAATTAACAGATGCAGAGAGAGATAGCCTGCTGACAGAAGAAGAGAGGGAATCCACATTAGAAGATGACGAAAAGCTGGATCTGGCCTGGTCCAAAATAAATAATACACGTACCTTAACCATTGACATCGATGACGCAATTGGAGCAAAGATATTCAATGCCGGCGAAGATGTCATTACCGACGACGAAAGTCTGGAACAAGTTATTAAAGGCATATATGTTAGATCTGAATCTGTTGATGGTAACAGGGGAAACCTGGGTTTTGCAAACAGCACCTCATTATACGTTCATGGCTCTTATACCTATATTCCGGATAGTAACCAAATGGATGTAATAGACACTGCCATCGTTACTAAGTCTTTCGGTTTTGGTCAGGAGAACAAAAAAATACAATTTTACAACAATGACTACACGGAGTCGGTAATAGACTTTAACAGTGCAAACGTAGATAAAATGTACTTGCAAGGCTTAGGAGGCACTATGGCTAAGGTAAATATTAGTGATGAATTTATTGAAAAATGGCGCAGTATTCTTCCCGATCCCGACGAGGAGATAGATGAAAATGATCCCATAACCAGCCTTGCATCGGTAGAGCTCTCCTTTTACATTGACATAGATACAACCATTACAGACTATAACGACAACCTACCACAGACCATTTATTTATACATCAAAAATAGCGAAGGCGAGTTTGAAAGCCCGGTTTTTAATTTAAATGCAAGTATCGAATCGGCAGCATTCTCAAATGCCGTGTTTAGCGAAACAGAAGAAGGCGCTTATAAATATACATTTACTCTTGAAAGTGGATTTTTTGAGACCTTAATTGATGATACGCCCAAATACCCTATTAACGGAGAAAGAAATTACAAAGAACTATACCTAAGTGTTGCTGATGTTATTTCTGATAACGTACACTACACATTTGACAGGGTTGCCCTTCACGGCATGTCAATTACACCAAGTGAGCAAGATGTTACCATTCAACCATCAAACATTACAATAAAGTATGTTGAGATTGAATAATAAACCCAAAATCGTTATTACGCTTCATCTAAATGCCAATCCGATGATCCAAATCTAAGCAATCTAATATTTTCTATACCGATAGCATCGGTAAGGCTGAAGCCTTTTGATATAAAGGAATTTTTAAAATTCCTAATGATAGGACTCGGGTAAATATTTCTTAAAATAAACATTAGCTGCTATCCGAATTATTGGATGGCAGTTTTTT
This sequence comes from Saccharicrinis sp. GN24d3, assembly GCF_052400645.1. Taxonomy (NCBI): domain Bacteria; kingdom Pseudomonadati; phylum Bacteroidota; class Bacteroidia; order Marinilabiliales; family Marinilabiliaceae; genus Saccharicrinis; species Saccharicrinis sp. GN24d3. The sequence continues at coordinate 27,211 of NZ_JBQTGI010000028.1, read as the reverse complement.
TTATGCGATTACCTAAAATTCGTAATGGATTCCCCGGAAAATTAAATGCATCGTTTGCAGATTCTACTAAGTGCATCATCTTCATTATTCAAATATCCCCCCAAATAGCGATAAAACCTTTACACCGGATAATACACCAAGTAAACTTTATATTGGCTGTGGATATATGGGTTTACCCGAACGGAGATGACAATTCCATGTTTTCACTTTTTCGGTGATACAATACGCCACTAATTTTCTTATTTTAGCCCCGTAACAACAACTGATACTAAAGCCATGTCGTACAGAAACCTAACAAAAGATGAAACCAAAGCACTTGAAAGCCAGAACTGCATAGCCATTGATGGCTGGGATAAGGTACAGGTAACAACGGACTTCGTTTGCACTAACATAAAAAATGTCACTTTCTCAGGCAAAAATTACCTGGGTGCGTTTTATGATAAAATTCCACTGCCATCCAAAACATATGACTTTAGCGGTATATACAACGCTCGTTTACACAATTGCACCATTAAAAACAGATGTTACATTAAAAATATTGGAACTGCCATTTCCAATTACATTATCCAGGAGGATTGTATCATCCAGCATGTAGGTACATTGATGGCTGAAGGAGAATCCTCTTTTGGAAATGGAACTGAAGTTAATCCGGTAAACGAAGCCGGGGGAAGAGAAGTTATCATTTATGATGAGCTTTCCGCTCACACAGCATACCTAATGGCATTTTATCGCCATAAACCAAAATTAATAGAAAACCTGGAAAAAACTATTTTAAGCAAGGTCCAAAGCATAACCTCAAAAACAGGATACATAGGCAAAAACACCGCTATACTAAATTGTGGGATGCTTAAAAACATTAAAACAGGATCCGATGCTATTCTGGAGGGTGTTCCATATTTAAGCAATGGCTCCATCAACAGCACATCCGATGCTCCAACTTATATTGGGACAGGAGTAAATGCTGCCGATTTTATTGTCTCATCGGGATCCACCGTTAGCGACAACGCATATCTAAGGCACTGTTTTGTTGGACAAGGCTGTGAGATTGCCAATTCGTATACTGCAGAAAATTCTTTGTTCTTTGCCAACAGCCAATGTTTGCAGGGTGAAGCCTGCAGCATATTTGCGGGGCCTTTCACGGTAACACACCATAAATCAACCCTGCTGATTGCCGGATACTATTCTTTTTTTAACGCCGGCAGCGGAACAAACCAGAGCAACCACATGTACAAATTGGGTCCGGTTCATCAAGGTATCATTGAAAGAGGCGGGAAAACAGGCAGTGACTCGTACGTTATGTGGCCAGCCCAAATCGGGGCCTTCACCATGATATTAGGACGCCATTACAGCAATCCTGACATTTCCTCCCTTCCCTTTTCTTATTTGATTGAAAATGACGGGAAGAGCATTCTAATGCCCGCCCAAAACATTTTTAACGTTGGGGTTACGCGCGACGCTCAAAAATGGCCCAAGAGGGATAAACGAAAAGGTAAAAACCCGCTGGATTATGTTATTAGCGAGGCCTTAAACCCACATACAATCAACAAGATATTAGATGGCATTGAGATACTCAAGCAACTTCAGCAAAAAGCATCGCCTCAGGGTAAAAACCTGATGTACAAAAACACACAGCTTTCTTTAATCTCTATAATTCGGGGAATTAAATTGTACGAGCAAGCGTTGGTCAAATATGTAGGAGATGAATTGATTTATGCCATAAAAAGAGCGAATTTTGATAGTATTAAAAAGTCATTTGTTTATCCCGAAAACAACCAATGGGTCGATTTGGCGGGGTTACTTTGTAAAACATCTATTCTTGATGTGTTTATAGAAGAAATGGAGACCAACAAACCAAACACCGGAGATTGGAATACGTTTTACAACAAACAATTCAATGCATACAACAAGCTTAAACAAGCACACGCATTCAACGTTTTAAAACAGTATTTCAATATCGATATAGTTTCTTGCACAAACGAAGAAATATCGAACTTTGTTAAAAACTGGATGGATAATAACACAAAGGTGAAGAACTCCATTCTAATGGATGCGAAAAAAGAGTTTAACACAAAAAGCAAGATAGGATTTGGAATTGATGGCGATATTGAATGCAGAGATATTGATTTCAGTCTGGTCAGGGGAAAGGTGGAAGACAATTCCTTTGTGAAGGGATTAGAATTAGAATACGACAATATAAACAAAGAAGCAGAGTTATTAATTAATCAACTCACTAAATAAGAGTACGTGTTAAAAGCCTTTGCTTTGTCACATTACATAACGAAACAAAACAACCAAATAATATGTGTGGAATAGTTGCCTACGTAGGTGATAAAGTAGCCTACCCAATTTTAATAAAAGGATTACAACGATTAGAATACAGAGGATATGATTCAGCAGGTGTAGCTTTGGTCAACGCAGGCACGCACACCTACAAATGCTTAGGGAAAGTAAAAGACCTTGAGAATCATGCTAAAGGAAAACACTTATCCGGAACTATTGGGATAGGACATACACGTTGGGCTACACACGGAGAACCCAATGATATAAACGCCCACCCGCATACTTCCATGAACGGAAAATTCACCTTGGTTCACAACGGGATTATTGAAAACTACGCTCACTTAAAAAAGGAATTGATTGCCAGGGGATATGAATTCCAGAGCGAGACGGACACCGAGGTATTGGTGAACCTGATAGAAAATATTTATCAGGAACAAAAGGTAAACGCAGAAATCGCAGTAAGATTAGCGCTTTCTAAGGTAATTGGAGCCTACGGACTGGTAATATCCTGTGAAGATGAAAAAGACCAATTAATTGCAGCTCGTAAAGGTAGCCCTTTGGTAATTGGCGTTGGCGATAAGGAATATTTCCTGGCATCAGATGCCTCCCCTATTGTTGAATATACCGATCAGGTTATTTACATGAATGATGAAGATGTTGCCATTATAACCAAAGACGATTTAGTATTAAAAAACATTCAGAACGATGCTCAAAAGCCTAAAATACAAAAAGTAGAGCTAACCATCGACGAAATCGACAAAGGTGATTACGAGCATTATATGCTGAAAGAAATTCATGAACAACCTTCATCCATCGGAGATACTTTCAGAGGTAGAATCTCCATTGATAAAACCAAAATATTCCTAGGTGGCATCATCGATGTAATGCCTAAACTTACACAGGCCAAAAGAATAATCATTGTAGCTTGCGGAACTTCCTGGCACGCAGCCATGGTTGGGGAGTACCTATTTGAAGAATACGCCCGCATTCCCGTCGAAGTGGAATATGCTTCGGAATTTAGATATAGAAATCCGGTGATTAATGCCGATGATGTTTTAATCGCTATTTCGCAAAGCGGTGAAACTGCTGATACACTGGCGGCAATTAAAATGGCCAAGGAACATGGCGCTACCATACTGGGCATATGCAATGTAGTGGGATCATCCATTCCTCGCGAGACGGATGCCGGAGTATATACGCACGCAGGACCTGAAATTGGGGTTGCTTCCACAAAGGCATTTACTTCACAAGTTACTGTTTTAACCATGATGGCCTTTATGTTAGGAAGAAAACGAGGTTCTCTTTACGATGAATTATACAAGCAGCTGATTCATGAATTAACACTCGTTCCTGAAAAAATAAAGATCATTTTAAAGTCGGAACAATATATCAAAAGCATTGCCGAATTATACAAAGACGCCACCAACTCGCTTTATTTAGGCAGAGGGTTTTTATTCCCTGTGGCTTTGGAAGGTGCACTTAAACTCAAGGAAATATCTTACATCCATGCAGAGGGATACCCTGCTGCCGAAATGAAACACGGTCCCATTGCACTCATCGACGAAAACATGCCGGTATTTGTGTTGGCCACCAAGGATAAATCGTACGAAAAAATTGTAAGCAACATCCAAGAGGTAAAAGCACGTAACGGTAAGGTGATAGCCATTGTAACCGAGGGGGATGAAACCATTAAAAAACTGGCAGACCACGTTATCGAGGTGCCTGATTCGCACGAGGCTGTTGCACCACTTTTAACCGTGGTTCCATTGCAAATAGTATCGTACCATATCGCGGTGATGAGAGGTTGTAACGTTGACCAACCCAGGAACCTGGCCAAGTCGGTAACCGTTGAATAGACTAACAATAAAAAATCCTGTGCTTTTGCACAGGATTCACAAGATAAAAATGGTTTAGCAGTTTTTATCTTTCTTCGTATTGTTTCTGATAATACTTTTCATAAGTGCCATCTGTAATATTTGTCATCCACTCTTCGTTGGCCAAATACCAGTCAATGGTTCTTTCTATTCCCTCTTCGAACTGAAGCGATGGTTCCCAACCCAATTCATTCATTAACTTGGACGAATCGATGGCGTAACGCATATCGTGACCTGCCCTATCCTTTACATAGGTTATTAAGCCAGCACACGTTCCTTCCGGTCGATCCAATTTACGATCCAGCACTTCACACATCTTTCGGATCAAATCTATATTGGTCCACTCATTGATACCCCCGATATTATACGTCTCCCCGTTTTTTCCTTTATGATAAATCATATCAATGGCACGAGCGTGATCAATCACAAAAAGCCAATCCCTGACATTTTCCCCTTTACCATAAATAGGAATCGGTCTCATGTTTTTTATATTGTTGATGGCCAGTGGAATTAATTTTTCGGGAAACTGATTCGGCCCATAATTATTTGAACAATTTGAAATCACAACCGGCATTCCATAGGTATGGTGATAAGCACGCACCAAATGGTCGCTGCTTGCCTTTGATGAAGAATAAGGGCTGCGGGGGTCGTAAGCTGTAGTTTCGGTAAACAGTCCGGTTTCTCCCAACGAACCATACACTTCATCAGTGGAAATATGATAAAACAGTTTTCCTTCGTAATTATCTTTCCAAATATTTTTAGCCGCATTTAGTAAGTTTACCGTACCTAAAATATTGGTCTTAATAAAAGAAAGTGGATCGGAAATCGAACGGTCTACATGGGACTCAGCCGCTAAATGTATAACACCATCAAAATGGTGCTCCGCAAACAGATTGTTCATTAATTCCTCCGACACGATGTCCCCTTTGACAAAAGTATAGTTCGGCTCGTTTTCAATATCTTTCAAGTTCTCCAGGTTACCCGCATAAGTTAAAGCATCCAAATTAAAAATATGGTACTGCGGATATTGCTGAACAAACAAACGTACCACATGCGAGCCAATAAATCCGGCCCCTCCGGTAATTAGAATTTTCTTCATAGAACAATGGTATCTTTAAAATTTATAGCGTCGAATTCATTTATTCTGCAATATATCACTTCGACGGATAAAAAAAAAGGTTGTTCCCAGCGAACAACCTTCCTATTTGACGAAAACTTTGTTAAGCTCGCCTAACAAGCTATATTTTATATCCTTCTCTTAATTAATGCCTCTCACATTTTTTTCCCATTTCCAAGCCGAAGCCAAGGTTTCCTCCAGGGTTTTTTCCGATTTCCAGCCCAGTTCGCTGTTACCGTAGGAAGTATCCGCCCAAATTTTTTCAATATCACCGGCTCTCCTGCCAACCACTTTATATTTTAAGTCAACGCCGTTTACTTTAATAAATGCTTTGACCAATTGCATGACAGAATATCCTTCGCCGGTTCCTACGTTGAAAAATTCGTAGTTGGCTTTCTTTTTACCTTCAATTAATCTGTTGATGGCTACAACATGTGCCTTCGACAAATCAACCACATTGATGTAATCCCTCACCGCAGTTCCATCAGGTGTATCATAATCATCTCCAAATACACTTAATTCCTCCCGAAGGCCTGCAGCTGTTTGTGTGATAAATGGTACCAAATTATTAGGAACACCCACCGGAAACTCTCCAATCAAACCTGATTCATGTGCACCTATCGGATTAAAATAACGTAAAGCAATGCAGTTGACATCCTCATTGACCTTACAGAAATCGCGCATTATATCCTCACAAATTGCCTTTGTGTTTCCGTATGGGGATTCTGCTTCTTTACGTGGTGTTGCTTCGGTAACAGGCAATACATCAGGCTGACCGTAAACGGTACAAGAAGAAGAAAACACCAAATGCGCAATGCCATATTTTTTCATCCCTGCCAACAAATTCATTAACGAATTTAGGTTGTTACGGTAATATTCCAAAGGTTTCTGAACCGATTCGCCCACTGCTTTAAAAGCGGCAAAATGAATAATCGCTTCAATATTACGGTACTTTTGAAAGAACTCATCTGTCAAAACACTATCCGACAAATCGAATTGCTCAAAAGCAGGTCGAACACCTGTAATTTTTTCGATGTTATCCAATACCTCAATCTGAGAATTAGACAAGTCATCAACGACAACTACCTCAAATCCAGAATTCTGTAATTCCACCACAGTGTGTGAACCAATATAACCGGTTCCGCCTGTAACCAATATTTGCTTACCCATATCCTTTATTAAATAATTATAACTTCTATCGTTTGAGTTCGTAAAAATAACAAATAAACCGTCAAATCAAACATTTATTTTTATCAAATTATTGTTAAAAGCCTGTACTTAAATTATTTAAACTAGTGGGTACTTGTCGGTTTTTTCTAATTCTCAATAAGTTATTAACAGATGTTCATAACAGGACTGTACATCCATGCTTTTTTTTATTATTTTTGCATTATGCTTCATCTAGAAAAACATATCAACGACTTACTTTATTTATACGATTGTGTAATAGTTCCTGGACTGGGTGGTTTTGTTGCAAACAAACAGAATGCAGTGCTAAATGAAAAAACCGGAGTGTTCAGTCCTCCTTGCCGAAAAATAGGTTTTAACAAAAGCCTGTCACATAACGACGGTTTATTAATAAAACACATTGCCAATGCCGAGGGAATCAGCTACGAAGAATGCTACAACAAATTGACTAAGCATATCAGCATTCTTAAATTTCAACTAGGAAAAGGTGAGAGCATTGAAATTGGTTCCGCAGGTGAACTTAAAAACGATGCTATGGGCAATACCCTATTTATTCCTTCACAGGAAGAATCGTTTTCGACAGATTCATTTGGTTTAACTACCTTCCATTTTAACACCTTAGCCCAACTCAAGGAGCAAAAAGAGCCAACACGAAGATTGGTTCGAAGGACACTCAATGCGAAAAGCACCCGTCAAATAGCGGCCAGTGCTGCATTAATAATAGGTTTTTTACTGGTTACGCCAGACTTTGGAAACCAAACGCAACAAAGTAACTTCACCGGTATGTTCCCCAAAATGGAACAAACAACCATTGTTGAAAATGTTGAAGTAGCAGAAAAACGGGAAGTTACCAATGAAGAAATCACTAATCCTATTGAAGCTGAACCTGTGACTATAGCAGAAACTGCACCAGTAACAGTAAAGAACCGATATTTTATTATTGCAGGCAGTTTTAAAGTTGAACAACCGGCCCGGGTATTCCTGGGTAAATTGAAACATAAGGGCATTCAAAATGCAGAGATCATATCTTCCAATGGTCGGTTTCGAGTTTCTTTGGAAGGATTCATGGATAAGCAAACCGCGATTGACGCTTTAAATAACTATCGGGAGACCAATGGGTATAGATCTGCCTGGCTCCTGTCGCAGAAGTAATTCTTTACAAAAAAAAGCTATCCAATAATTGGGCAGCTTTTTTTTATTTTCAGAAATCCTGATTTGAGCTCAATTCAACGGACGCTGAGTGCAAATAGGTATTTCCCGCTCCTATATTTTTATCGCCACTTTTTAAGGTGGCAACTCAAACAACGTAAACAATGTCTTTAGTTGAAATTATGCTCCGCTTTTTAAGGCGGAGTAATAGCATTAAAATTACTTTATGAGGCCTTCCGCTATCATATATTCGGCAATTTGAACTGCATTTAAGGCGGCTCCCTTCTTAATCTGGTCGCTTACGCACCAAAACGCGATTCCTTTAGGATTAGACAGGTCATTTCGTATCCTTCCCACAAAAACATCATCCTCCCCTGCCAGGTTAAACGGCATCGGATATTCATTTTCGGCAGGATTATCAATCACTGTAATTCCTTTCGTTTTTTCGCATTCGGCACGAAACTCCTCAGGAGTAACAGGTCTTTCTGTTTCTGCCCATATGGCTTCGGAATGCGCTCTCATCACAGGTACACGAACGGTTGTAGCACTCACCTCAACATCCGAATGCATAATTTTTTTCGTTTCATTATACATCTTCATCTCCTCTTTGGTGTACCCGTTGTCGGTGAACACATCGATATGAGGAATCACGTTGAACAACAGCTGATGTGCAAATTTTTCTACCGTCAGTTCTTTGTTCCCGGCAAACTCTTTCACCTGCTTTTCCAGCTCGGCCATTCCCGTTGCTCCTGCGCCACTGGCCGATTGATAGGAAGAAATATGAACCCTTTTTATATGCGAAATATTCTCCAATGCCTTTAAAGCAACCACCATTTGAATGGTTGTGCAATTAGGGTTGGCAATAATATTGCGAGGAGTATTCTTACAATCTTCGGCATTTACTTCCGGTACCACCAATGGTACATCCTCCTCCATACGAAAAGCACTGGAATTATCGATCATGATCGCACCGTGCTTGGTTATGGTTTCGGCATATTCTTTTGAAATACCACCTCCCGCTGAGGTTAGCGCAATATCGATATCTTTGAAATCATCATTGTGTTTTAATTCCTTAACCGTAATTTCTTTACCCTTAAAAGTGTACACTTTTCCTGCACTTCGTGCCGAACCAAATAAAACCAATTCACTTAAAGGAAAATCACGTTCCTCCAAAACCTTTAGGAACTCCTGCCCTACTGCGCCACTCGCACCAACGACTGCTACTTTCATTGAACTTTGTTTAAGAATTAATAAATATTTTACGCGTTAATAAAACAATTTAACTAAATTGTTGGTGATGATGATTTATCTCATGCAAAAATATTTAAATTCCTCCAAACCATGCACCATGAAGCATATTTTTTTTCTTTTCTTCCTGATATCTTCTGCCGTTTCTGCCCAATTGTTGGAAACCTGGAGCGACAGTGATTTTACCACACCTCCTACTTGGCAGGGGGATATGCCTAAATTCACGATTAATACAACAGAACAAAAGCTTAAACTCAGCGCAGAGGCTGTAAGTTCACAAGCATATCTATCTACACCTTGCACTGCCATCAACAACGCGACATGGGAATTTTCCGTGCAGATGGATTTTAATCCTTCCAGCTCAAATTATGCCCTCATTTATCTTACTTCGAACCAGGCCGGCTTTAGCAACAATATGGAAGGGTACTATGTAATGGTTGGTAACACGCAAGACGAGGTATCGTTATACAAGCAATCATCGGAGCGTATCACAAAAATAATTGATGGTACCGACAAAATATTGGATAGCTCTCCCTCTTCAGTTTCCGTGCGTGTTTTACGCGACGATTTGGGCAACTGGCAGTTATATACCAAACAAGGATCGGCCAATTACATTCTTGAAGGAGAGGTTTTTGACAATGATTTGGTGAGCTCTTCCTACTTTGGCATCTATTGCAAATACACTTCAACGCGAAGCGACAAATTTAGTTTTGGGCCAATCACTGTATCGGGAACCGGATTTATCGACACAGAAAAACCCAGGGTCATTTCGCATCAATTAATTGCAGGTAAGCAATTTGTCATTCAACTTAATAAAAACCCGAATCCTGCTTCCGTCTCTGAAAATGACTTTGAGATTGTTCCCAATTCCTTACAACCTAAATCTATTTCTGTTGATAACAGCATGATAACCCTTAATTTTAACGATTATCTGGTAGATACAGATGCAGGCCAACTCATTGTTAAAGACATTGAAGATGAGTCAGGGAATTTAATGAACGACACCGCCTTAAATTATAGTTTCGAGAGGATTAAGGTGTTAACGTCAAAAGTTACTGATGAATTTCAGCTACAACTGGCGTATAACAAAACGGTGGATGCAACTGTGATTGACACCAACCCTATTTCCAGTGCGCTTAACTTTGGAAACCCAACCTTGGTGAATGATTCCGCACTCCTGTTTAAAAGCGACAATCCAATGGCGGTGGACCAAACCTATCGTATATCCGTTTCTGGCATTTTGGCGGAATCAGGAGACATCATGAAAGACACGATCATTGACATCACTTATCGCAAACCGGGAAGGTACGATATTGTTTTTACGGAGATAATGCCGGATCCAACCCCAAACATTGGACTTTACGATTCGGAATACATCGAAATCCATAACCGAAGGGACTATCCTATCAACCTGGAAGGCATGTGGTTAACGATTAATGGCAAGAAATCGGTTTTGCCCAACCACGAACTCCCTCCGGACAGTTACGCGCTTATCATCAACCAAAACGAATTGGAAAACTGGCCGAACGATTTACCTTTAATTGGAATAAAGAGTCTGCCTGCGCTAAATAACAATTCAGGAACTCTGGTTTTATATTACGCCAACAATCTGGTTAGCGATGTACTTCAGTATCCACTGATGATGGAAGAAGGCGGATTTAAAACAGAGGGAGGGTGGTCCCTGGAACGCATTGACAATGAGAATCAACAACCCGAATTCAATTGGTCATATTCGACCCATTTAGACGGGGGTACTCCTGGTTTAGATAATTCGGTTATAAACTTTAACCCGGATATTACTGCTCCTTACCTTAAATATATTTCCTATATCAACCCAAGCACTTTTGCGTTTGTCTTTAGCGAAACTTTAAAAGGACTTGACAATTTTACCCCTTCAGGCATTCAAATTGAGGGAGCTGCCATCTCGGATATCGCATATGATTCCATATTTTTGAAAAGCTTTCAAATATATTTTTCCAATGAATTACAGTTACAACAGACCTTTACGGTTAATTTCGTTTCTTCCTTATCCGATTTTGCGGATAATAATTTGTCCAGCAACCATTCTTTAAGAATAGGCATACCCGAAGCATTGGACAGTTTCGATATCGTCATTAACGAGGTGCTGTTTGACCCGGCTCCCGATGGAATAGACTTTGTGGAGCTTTATAACCGTTCTGATAAGATTCTCAACCGCAGCGATATTTACCTTTCGTCGTTAACGGATCTAGTTGCGGATGAACTGGAACAAGTGAACGATAAAAACCAACTTTTATTCCCCAGCGATTATTTGGTTGTAACCGAAGATAGCTTTGTTTTGTCGCAATTCCATCCATCCGCTATTTCCGAATTTATCAATCAATCCCACCTCCCTTCCTTAAACGATGACGAAGGAAATATTGCAATTACCAAAAACACAGGCGAAATTATCGATCACTTTGAATACACTGACGATATGCACTTTGCGCTACTTAGAGACAAAGAAGGTGTTTCATTGGAAAGGATCAATCCGCATGCAACCACCAACAGTCCACATAACTGGCACTCAGCCTCAGAGCAAAGCGGGTATTCAACTCCCACACTTCAAAATTCACAATATGCTGAAAACCCCTTAAGAAGCAACACTAAATGGCTAAGTATCGACAAGGAAGAATTTAGTCCCAACGCCGATGGCACCAGCGACAATTTGCATATAAATTACAGTTTGGACAAAGCTGGCTGGACAGGGACGGTTGCGGTTTACAACCGATACGGCCATGTCATAAAAACAATAGCTCATAATGAACTTTTAGGATTGAAAGGCTTTTTTACCTGGGACGGCACCACCGACAATCTTGAGAAAGCGCCAATAGGCATCTATATTGTTTATGGCGATATTTTTTCGTCAACTGGAAAAACAAAGAAGGAAAAAATTACTGTCGTTTTAACCGCTGGAGCGAAAAGGGAATAACTTTTCCAAAGTATAGAAGTTTGGAAAAGGTTAATCATTTCTACAAAGAAGCTACCAGTTCTTTAATCACCAAAGTCATCGTAGGTTCAGCTTTGGCCGCTACCTCTTGCACTTCTTCGTGTGAAACCTCCACTATTTCGCCTGGCACGCCCGAATCGGTGACAATGGAAACACCAAAGCAGGTCATATCCATGTGGCGCGCAACAATTACTTCAGGTACGGTTGACATTCCAACCACATCGGCACCTAAAATCCGAAACATCTTATATTCCGCAGGCGTTTCAAATGTTGGCCCCGGGGTACCCGCATAAACACCTCTTTTAAGGTTTATCTTGTTTTTGTTGGCAATATCAAATGCTTTTGCGACAAGCTCTTTGGCGTAACACTGGCTCATATCTGGAAACCGAGGCCCCAATTCATCAAAGTTCTTGCCCATTAACGGATTGTCGCCAAACATATTAATGTGGTCATCTATAATCATCACATCACCTACCACAAAATCGGGATTTAACCCTCCACTGGCATTACTCACCAACAGCGTTTCAATACCCATCAGCTTCATCACTCTAACAGGAAATGTTACCTCTTTCATAGTATAACCTTCGTAATAGTGGAAACGACCTTGCATGGCCATAACCTCTTTTCCGCCTATTGTTCCGAAGATTAACCTACCATGATGCCCTTCGACCGTAGAAATCGGGAAGTTTGGAATATCATCGTAGTCCAAAGTGTTTTTTATATCAATTTCTCCCACCAATCCACCTAAACCCGTACCCAGAATGATACCAATTTTAGCCTCTGTTTTGGATTGCTCCAATATAAAATCAGCGGTTTCTTTTATTTTGCTTAACATAGGTGATGATTTTATCTTTAAATTCTTCTTGCTTATTGTTTAATATCTTTATTTTTATTGGAATAAAATACAAATACTTGGCCAATAATGAGGTCTCCGGCAACACCTGACGAAACCTGACCGCATCTTTTTCTGTTGTTAAAACCAACTTGTTTTCGTTCTGTATCTTACTAAATTGAAGTTCCATTTTTTCAATATCACTCAGATTAAACTGATGATGATCAGGAAACCTCATACAACACACATCGCTGCTTATTGCTTTCATATAATTTTCGAAAGGAATTGGGTTGGCAATTCCACTTACTGAAAGCACTGATGTATCATTTAAACGATCTAAATATATTTCAGTTTGCCCCTCGAAAACGGGTTTTACTTTTTGATATCCAACCGTTGAGAAATAAACCTTCTGATTGCTTGAAGCATTAATTTTTTTTAGAAAATAGCTTTGCTGGGCTCCTGTCAAATTTTCCGGACATTTGCTGAACAGGATAATGTCAGCTCTCTTTTTTCCATTCATCGGCTCACGCAAATCTCCTGCAGGCAGCATCAAATCGCACCAAATAGGTCGGTTAAAATCAATAATCAATATATTTAATCCCGGTTTTACATACCGGTGTTGATAGGCATCATCTAGGACAATCGCATCAGGTGGACTGTCCATATCCAACAATTTTTTAATCCCGATGGCCCTTTTTTCAGCTACCGTTACCTTTACATCGGCAAATTTATCCAGGATTTGTTTAGGTTCATCGCCAATTTCCGCAGCCGTTGAAGAAGCAGATGCCATTACTACACCTTTGGTTTCCCTTTTATATCCCCTGCTCACAAAAGCAATTTTATAATCTTCTTTTAATATCCCGATGACAAACTCGGTAACCGGAGTTTTTCCTGTACCGCCAACCGTAATATTACCCACTGAAACAACTGGCAACGGAAAACTTTCCGATTTCAAAATATTTATGTTAAACATTAGATTACGGACACGAATAACCAATCCGTATAACAACGCTATAGGAAACAGCAACATCCGTATGTATTTTATCAATTTCATGTCCGAAAAAAAAGGCCGTCTTTTCTAGACCAGCCTTTCTATTTTGCAAAGATATACAAACTTTAATTCAGCTCCAATTCATAAGGCAATCTTGCTTGTACAGGATGTATTTCTTTCATTTGATTCAAATGCTCAATCTGCTCATAATCCACCCCAAGAAATGACTCCGCTATAAACGCTTTCGCTTCGCTTCTCATATCCCTAAGGATTTCTTCAATTGGAGATAACATTTCGGGCATTTCTTTAATCCTAGCCCTTTCAAGTCCAGCTTTTTCTTTGGCAATATCGATAGCAGTTTGCAAGCCTCCCATTACATCCACCAGGTTTCTGTCCATGGCATTTTCACCGCTCCAAACCCTACCTTGTCCTATTTTGTCAATCGCCTCTTTGCTCACACTTCTACCTTCGGCACATCTCCCGATAAATACATCATAAAATCGCTCAACATACCCTTGGAACAATGCTTTTTCATCTTTTGTAAAAGGTCGGGTGATAGACGGCACATCCGCGTATTTATTGGTTTTAACGCCATCAAAAGTGAATCCCCACCTATTGGCAACAGGTTTTACATTTGGCATCATGCCAAATACACCTATGGAACCGGTTAGCGTAACCGGGTTAGCCACAATAGTATCGGCCACACAGGCAATATAATAACCCCCCGACGCAGCCAAGTCGCCCATGGAAACAATCACAGGTTTTACTTCCTTACAAAGCTTTACCTCTCTCCAGATAATATCGGAACCTGCCCCGGAACCTCCCGGTGAATTAACTCTAAGCACTACAGCCTTGACTGACTCGTCCCTTCTGGCGTCCCTAATCGTCTTGCTCAGTTTCTCCGATTTAATTCCCTGATCACTTGTTCCATCAATCTCACCTTCTGCATAAATTACCGCAATCTTATCCTTCACTAATCCTTTGGTCTCACTTGGAACATAAACCGACTTATAGTCGGAAAACTTCACCTGCTCAATATCATCTTCCTGTTCAGTATTCGTAAGCTCCTTAAGTTCCGCAATCACCTCATCCTTGTATTTAAGGCCATCTATTATATTGCCTGTAACAAAAACATCGTTGCTGGAGAACATCCCGCCATTATCAGCCAAAGCATTAATGTCCTCCGGGGAAACACCTCTGGTTTCCGAAATTCCATCGACAATAAAATTCCATATTGAATTAACATAGGTAATGGTTTGCTCCTTGGCAGGATCGCTCATATGGTCCAACATAAATGGTTCCACGGCAGATTTAAACTTACCATGTTTAAATATCTGCATTTCTACACCGAGTTTCTCCAATGCTCCTTTAAAAAATGTACGCTCCGAGCTCAAACCTTTAAACTCCATCATTCCATGAGGCGGCAAATAAACCTTTGACGCAGCCGAAGCCAGATAA
This sequence comes from Saccharicrinis sp. GN24d3, assembly GCF_052400645.1. Taxonomy (NCBI): domain Bacteria; kingdom Pseudomonadati; phylum Bacteroidota; class Bacteroidia; order Marinilabiliales; family Marinilabiliaceae; genus Saccharicrinis; species Saccharicrinis sp. GN24d3. The sequence goes on along the minus strand of NZ_JBQTGI010000028.1, from coordinate 12,106 downwards.
TATCCTTTTTGCGAATACATAGGTGCAAAGGCATAAATAAATTTACCCGAATCTTTAAAAGCGATCAGCTCATCCCTAATCTCGCTCAAAGTGGCATATCCTGTATTCGGATTACCGCATTGCAAATAAATGCCAACTATATTCTTGTCGCGCTGTGCTTTTTTAATATTCTTAAGCACGGCGTTTAATCCTATCTGAGATTGGGAAAAGGGGGAGTCTCCCAGTAAATTGGCGAAGGGGTCATCCACACTTCTATCTTTTATAACCTTATCCAGGTCGATGGTCAATAAAGTCCCTTCTTTTATTTTAGTTTCTTTTTCTCCCGAAGACGCAATAGAGGCTATGACTCCAATAAATATCAGAACAATAAAAATCGCTGTTACTATTGAACCTATAACGGTAAGAAGTAACGATTTGAAAAATTTTGCCATAATTTGAGTTATTTTTGTGAACTATAGTAAAACAAATATATTAAAACAAATGTTATCAATACGATTTTACTCGGTAACATTTTCAACGAACTTGATTTATGCACAAGGCCATATTGCTTATTGGAGGAAACGAGGGTGACAGGCTTGGGATTATTCAAGAAGCCAGAAACTTAATCCGAGATAAGATTGGAACTATCGTTAAGGCTTCTTCTAATTACGAAAGTGAACCCTGGGGCTTTAAACACCATCAGAATTTTATTAACCAAGTAATAGAAGTGTTTACGCCACTTTCTCCGAACGAAGTGTTATTTCAAGGACAAGTTATTGAAAAGCAACTAGGTAGAAGGACCAAAACACAAGTTGGTTACGAGGCCAGAACCATGGATATTGACATCTTGTTCTATGATGATTTAATCATAGAATCATTGGAACTGGCGATTCCTCACCCAAAACTACAGGATCGAATGTTTACGGTGTTGCCACTTATCGAAGAATGGGGAAATCACATTCATCCGGTATTGAATAAGCCATTGAAACAATTACTGGAAGAATGTGATGATGATGGTTGGGTGAAAAAACTGGAATAGCCTTTACAACTTGCTACCAAATGCCAAATCACCCGCATCTCCCAAACCAGGGATTATATATTTTTTGTCGTTTAATTCCTTGTCTACCGCCCCAATCCACAAGGAAATGTTATCTGAAGCCATATTATTTCTAACATATTCCACACCTTCTTCACTGGCAATGATTGAAGCAATATGAATATGTTTTGGCGTGCCCTTTGTTAAAATTGCTTTATACGCCAATTCCATCGAAGCACCACTTGCCAACATCGGGTCGGTAACAATAACTATCTTATCGTCTAACGAAGGCGATGAAATATATTCGATATGAATATCAAAATCACCTTTTTCGTTATACTTTCTATAAGCCGAAACAAAGCAACTTTCTGCACTATCGAAATAATTAAGCACGCCCTGGTGCAATGGCAAACCAGCCCTTAAAATAGTGGCTATCACAACATTCTCGTCGTGAACAAACTCGTGTGATGTGCCGAGCGGGGTCTGGATATCAATGCTCCTGTAGTTGAGCTCCTTACTAATTTCATAAGCCAGAATCTCGCCCATACGCTCAATGTTTCTGCGGAATCTTAGGGGGTCGGTTTGAATTTCCTTGTCTCGGATTTCGGCAATAAATTGGTTAAACAAAGAATTTTGCTTGTTGAAAACGTGCGTATTCATTCTTCCTGATTTAAATATTCAACGGGTAAATAAAATAATGTATATATTTGAGTGTCGGCAAATATAAAAAAACCATGTGTTATAACGAGGTTAAAGAGATAGAACTTCACAGTATTATTAACAAATGACTAATAAGCGTACATCAGTTCACATTGGCTAATTTCAAACAATCTACATGTAATCAACAAACCCGCATTTCTTTCTACATTAGGCTAACACTAATATCCTTTATATATCAACCACTTTAAAGGCCTACAAGCAACAATCAATATTTTACTTGCCATAATTATTCTCATAAGCCAAATTCGCCTGGGTATATCATGTATTTTTTTGAATTTTTCCATAAATTCTACTTTGTTTTCCTTTAAATAAGCTACGCGACTATCTTCTATTGCCTCCTGTTGCCGGACCCATATTTCTGTATCCGCACTTACCGGATATTGACTCATATAATGCCAACGAACTTTTCTCTTTTCAAGGTTATACTGGCTTATTTTTTCCGTTGATTTTGGTTTACTAACAGACCCTTTTTTTAACCTATATAGCGAAGTGCTATTTTCTAAATAACCAATTTTTTTATTTTGAGCTATTTCTAACCACATTGGAGTATCTTCATGCGAAAAAAATTCAGTTTCAAAATCCTCTATCAAAGAACGGACTAAATCCACTCTATAACAGGCTGTTATCGAACAGATAGTATTGCTCTTAAGAATCTTTTCATACAGCTCCTGACCTTCTCCAATTATTGGATTCTTTAAATAATTCTCAATCCGAATGCCCTTCTCTTCGAGATATACATCAAATTGCGTATGAACCATTCCAAAATCAGGATGACTTTCTAAAAAATCTACCTCCTTCTGCAATTTTAATTGATCCAACCAGATATCATCTCCTCCAATATCGGCAATATACTTACCTTTAGCTAAGCGCATACACTGAGCATAATTTTTGATCAACCCTAAATTCTCACGGTTTTTAATAAAAGTAACATTACTTTTTCCTTCAATTATTTTGTTAATAATTTCTACCGTTTTATCAGTCGAACAATCATCAGCAACAATATACTCCAGTTCAAAGCTCGTTCTTTGCTTCATAACGGAGCATAATGTTTGAGCTATATATTTTTCTTGGTTATAAGCCAATACTATTACAGTAAGTATCATCCCTCCTTATATTATTTACTTTTTCCATAATGAAATACTTTCGTTATGTACCATCTCGGAATAATCTTTTCGAATATGTTCATAACCATAATCGCCAATTTCCAAATCACCAGTGTGAACAATTATAAAATCAATTCGATGCAAATTTAATATTTCTGGAACACCAAGGGGTAATTTTTGCATAACTCTATATGCTTTTTTGCCATCCAATCATAGGAGTATTGTATCCACACCTTGCTATAATTAATACTTTACTATTGCTATCGACACAACTATTAATAATATGAATTATTTTCTATAAAATCTACAATAACCTTATTTCCATCTACTATTTGTGCAATTTCTGGATATTTCTATAATTGATGTTGTAAAACAACAGCAAATGAGCCAATAACAAACAATTTATTTTGCAGAAAATAATGGCTAATAGTTTTAAAAATAAAATAAAAAAGTAGGAAAGTCACAAAAGGCAACCAGGTATCTAACACATAATAATCGAGCGCTGCAATATGACTGCTCATTACAATGGAAAAGAGAAGGTTGCCAATAGAAGAGAAGACAACTAATAATGTAAAGTTATTCAATAGAGGCGTTTTAGATTTTCAATTTAGAACACTCCAAAACACCATGACTCCTATTGCTAACATGCCGAGAAACGGGATAAATCCTTTAGTGAAGTTAATAGTAGTTTTAACTATATACCTGCAAAGGCTATGCAAAGATCTTGGTAAAATAGGATCAGATAAAAAACGGAACAGTAGTGCTGTCTTAAAATACGCATTGTACAAAAAAATACGCTCCAACCAATGCTATTTCATAACTAATAATCCATATATTATTGTTAATTTTTTTACGCTTATATGAATCGATGAGATATACACACATCAACGCAATAAGCGTAATCTCGCGGGTAAAACGCATGAGTGAAACAAGTGTTATGCAAACTACTGACAACAATAGCAACTTAAATGAATTATTGTAATTGTATAGAATAAAATAGCTAATCCCAATGAGGAAAATATTAGTTGCAACTTAGACTTTATAATTTACATTATAATAATTACAATAAATTGTCTGTAAAATTATAATGGAACTAACAAATAGTGCTTTTGTTAATTCACGAAAATTAATTAGAGATCGAAACAATTTTACAATTGCAATAAGACAATCCAATAAAGTTATGGTCCTAAAAATCCAGGGAGATGTATCTCCAAATAGATACATAGCACCCATACTATATAATGTAAGACAGGAAAATCTACCGCCGTTATCACTTGAGGATTATCTTATGGAATTTTAGGTGAAAATTACTTATTAAGGATAAATGTTTCGGGATGAAAATAATCAAAATTATTGTCTACAAAACCCAAAATACTAGCGCATAATGATCTGTTTGAGCTCGGATGTGAAGCCTTTCTGGATATTTATTAATACTTTTAACATGATTAAAAACTACAGTAACAATAAAAAATAAGACAAAATGAAATGTATACGCAGAAGAAGATATTTCCTTTCTTACTTTTGGACTAAAGTACATTATACTGAATTTGCAACAATATTATATTCGAAAAAATAACATGACCAAAGATAAAAAAATAAAAATCTGCATACTAACCATCTCTCTTAAAAACGGAGGGCTTGAACGATCATGCGTCAATTTGTTCGAACTTCTTAACAAAGTTGGATACGATACACATATGATTTGCTTATCTCCTGAAATTGATTATAAAATTACAGGTAGGTTATTTATTGTAAAGAAAAAAACAAAAAGTAATAACATCTTTGAATACGCCTTAAGCTTTTACAAACTCCGCAGATATATCATTAAACACAAGATTGATTACATTATTGATAATCGAACAAGAACAAACTCACTTAAGGAACTCTTCTATCTTTACTATATATTTAACAATGTTAAAGTAATATACATGGTTCATAACTCACAAATTAACAAATACTTTCCAAAACATAGACTTATAGCTCAAATGATGATTTCAAAATCCGAACAGGTAATTACTGTATCCAATGGTATTCAATCTTTAATAGAATACCAATTTCATACTACCAATTGTACTACTATATTTAACTATATCCCTAATAAAACAATTGATCATACCTTAATATCTAACGACAGAAAAAAATATATTTTATTTCTTGGAAGAATTGATAATGAGCATAAAAATCTGTCCCTGCTTATAAAAAGTTATCAAATTTCACAACTCTACCCGGAACTGAAACTATACATTGTTGGCTCCGGACCTGATTCCGACCTGATTTCCAATGAAATAAAAAACAATAGACTTGAAGAATATGTAAAAACATTTCCTTTCACTCCTCAAGTTAGTCAGTACATCTTACATGCGAAATTTCTGGTATTAAGTAGCAGATATGAAGGTCTTCCAATGGTATTGGGCGAATCATTATCTCTAGGAACTCCTGTTGTATCTGTGGACTGTAAATTTGGTCCGAGCGAAATTATTCAACACGAAACAAATGGACTTTTAGTTGAAAACAACAATCCGAAAGCTCTAGCTAATGCCATGAAAAGAATGATTAATGATAGGGACTTATACGATCGGTGCACCAAAAACGCCATTTCAAGCATTAAACACCTAGGGAAAGAAGCAATTTCAAAAGAATGGCAGAAAGTATTACAATAAGTTCAGGTTGTATATTTAAACAACACTTTCTTTACCAATTGTTTTAATATAAAATACAGTCGCCAATTCACAGCTTTAAAATTAGCCAATTTAATATACAGACAGCTTTTCTCCAACTTATATTCTCCTAGTCCAAAATCTCTTAAGTCGGCACTTTTTAGAATGGGAGAACGTAAGCTTGTATCATTTAATTTATTCTTATCATGAACAAGTTCAATCCACATTGGAGCATCGCTATATGCAATTATACTTTGCGCATCTTTCCATTCAACGTGTCTTTTTGACAAAACTGTCTGTATGTTAGGCACTTTTTCTACTACGCTTACAAACGGATTAAACTTACCAGAATAAGCTCTTATTTCACTTTTTGCAGATTTAATATTTAACTGGTAACCCGTTGTTAGATCCACAACCAATCCATCCTTTTCCCTAGCCATTTCTTGAATGCGATTCACAAAGTTCGAGTTAAGAATATCATCGTTATCCAGTCTCGTCGTAATAACATATTGACCCAGTTCAGCAGTGTCGTTTATATGTTTAATCATTTCGCTATTAACACAATCCATATCCGCCACATAAAAGGGTATTATACGTCCATTCTTTTTTGAAAAAAAATTAATTCTATTCCTAAATTGAGCAGAAGTATTTACGTCGAAAAAAACACACCATTCAAAATTCTGATTGGTCTGTGCACATACGGATGGATAGCAATACTTACTAAACAATTTAAATCTATGCTTTAACCACTCTTCATCTAATACCGGCGAACCGTCCTTTGCCTTTTCCCACCCATACACTTTTACGTTAAAGCGAGTGATTATATAATGCTTCATTTTATTTGAATTTGTTATCCTGAACGTGGAACTCTAATCCTAGAGCCAGCATTTTCAATTTTGTTTTTTACGCAAACCAAAAATTTTAAAATTATCCCATGAGTATTCAGAAACATTTTTTGGGTTCGAGTCAATTGTTCGGTATCAATTGTATTCCTATATTTCAAATACAAATCTTTTAGTCCGGCCATCTTAAATTTAATGGCGTATGAAAAACGTATAAGATCTAGATATCGTCTTAAAGGCAAATTCTCTTTCTCAATTCCAACAAAAGAATTAACTTCCATGTGCCTCTTCAACTTTGTAGGTTTATTGGTAAGTCTATTTGATGCGGTTAATTTATATCTTGCACTTATTTTATTAGAATAATAGAGAGCCGAAGACAGAGCCGCCCTTATCCATAAATCTACATCTTGACCGGTGTCGTAATTTAGGTTAAATCCATTTAATTCAATAAAAAAATCTTTGCGCATACATACTGCAGAAGTCCACGCCAGACAATCATTCATACTTGAAGAGAAAAAATTAATTACCTCACCTTGCCAATTATTACCTTTATCCATAATCGGACTCTTCATTGGTAAGGTTAGTCGTTTATTATGTAATATCTCATAAGCCGTTGCATACCATTTACCTTCCGGAAACTTTTCTATTAAAGATCTATGATTATCTAAGTGATGTGGATACCAATAATCATCCGCATCTAAAAATGCAATATATTCTCCTTTAGAGTTTTCAACTCCATAATTTCTTGCTGCAGCAGCGCCACCATTTTCCGTTTCAAATAACTTTATTCGACTATCCCTTATTGCTTTTACAATATCAAATCCTTTATCAGTAGAGCCATCGTTTACAACAACTATCTCAAAATTACGATATGATTGATCCAATACGCTTTGGATTGTATCTGCAATATCTTTTTCCTTATTAAAAAGAGGAATGACGACTGAAAAGAATATTTCCATTGACCTTGAAAATTATTTAAGCCCAAATATAATTAAAAGAAATGACCTTGAACCTTTCTTAAATCTCCCCTTCATCGGCAAAGCTATAATATCCGTTATCGGTGACTATTACATGATCCAGAATAGGGATTTCCATAACCTTTCCTGCCTCAACCAGCTTTTTAGTGTTGGTTTTGTCGTGACTACTGGGCCTCAGGTTACCCGACGGATGATTATGACATAAAATTATTGACGAAGCCAACTGATCGATAGCACTTTTCATAATCAGCTTTGAGTCAATTACGGTACCCGAAATGCCGCCTTGACTTATTTTTTGTGTGGAGATAACTTTATTGGCGCGATTCAGAAGTACAATCCAAAACTCTTCGTGTGGCAGGTCCGCTAAAATTGGATGCATCAAATCGTAAATATCAAGGCTGCCAGATATTTTAGGCTTTTCCTTTGCATCACTCAGCTTTCTGCGCCTGCCGAGTTCCATGGCTGCTACAATGGAAATTGCCTTCGCTTCTCCAATCCCACTGTAATCCCGTTTAAGTTTGTCGATGGTTAGCTTTCCTAACTCATTCAAATTATTGTTTACATCGTTTAAAATCCGTTTGGAGACATCAACGGCCGACTCATTTCTATTGCCCGACCCAATTAATATGGCGATTAATTCTGCGTTGGACAAACTGGATATTCCTTTGGAAAGTAACTTTTCTCTGGGCCTATCTTCTACTGCCCAATTTTTGATACTTAGTTTTTGGTAAGTCATGGTCATCGATTATACTTTTATAAAACCAACTGAAACCTTATAACCAGTGCAAATTAAAACATTTGCTCTGGCCAGTCCCGTTTAGCTAAAAGATAATAAATATCTTGTTGCGAACAAACCATGGGATACAAAAAAACCTTCATGAAAAAGCATGAAGGTTCTTTCGAGTACTCCGTAGGGGAATCGAACCCCTGTTACCAGGATGAAAACCTGGCGTCCTAACCCCTAGACGAACGGAGCAAACTAAGCTTTTATTAAAGCTTATTAATATGCTTGGCTAACTTAGATTTTAAGTTAGACGCCTTATTCTTATGAATAATGTTTCTTTTGGCCAATTTATCAAGCATTCCTGCAACTTTTGGAAACATTTCCGAAGCAGCTTCTTTTTCACCTGTATCACGCAACTTTTTTACAGCATTACGAGCTGTTTTTGCAAAATACTTATTGTGCACTCTTTTTTTCTCTGCTTGACGAATTCTTTTTAACGCCGACTTATGATTTGCCATCTTATATAACCTAAAATTATCGAATCTTCAAAATGTACTCCGTAGGGGAATCGAACCCCTGTTACCAGGATGAAAACCTGGCGTCCTAACCCCTAGACGAACGGAGCATCAAAGCATTTGAACGTCTCTTTGTTTCCAAATGCGGATGCAAAGATATATCAAAATGCATTCACTCCAAATATTTTTTAAAAAAAAATAAAAATATTTTCCTACTCCATTAAAACACAACAAGCTGCATGCCTACAAACGCCTAATTAAAACGCAATATTATTATCTGAAAGAAAAAAGATGACAGTTATTTTGTATTATAAACGTAAACTTCTTTACATTTGCAGCTACATATTTTAAGGATAGTGGATGGATTTGACTGATTGCAACCACTCTAAAAAAGTGCTAAAACGCATAATTCCTTTCCTTTTTTTAGCTATCCAAACATTTTATTTAAAAATAAATTATAAATATAATGGGATATTTATTTACATCAGAGTCTGTTTCCGAAGGCCATCCTGATAAAGTAGCAGATCAAATTTCAGATGCATTGTTAGATGAATTCTTACGTCAGGATTCTGAATCGAAGGTAGCTGCGGAAACATTGGTTACCACAGGATTGGTAGTTTTAAGCGGCGAAGTTAAAACCACAGGTTACGTACCAGCCCAAAACATTGCCCGCCAGGTCATTGACCGGATCGGATATACCAAGTCGGAATATATGTTCGATTCCGGTTCTTGCGGCGTAATATCGGCCATTCACGAGCAGAGCGAGGACATCAACCGCGGTGTTGAGAGAGCAGAGGAGGAAAACCAGGGAGCGGGAGACCAGGGAATGATGTTTGGCTATGCCTGTAAGGAAACCGAAGAATACATGCCGTTTCCATTACAGCTCTCTCATCAATTATTAATTGAACTGGCTGCCATACGCAGGGAAGGAAAAGAAATGACTTACTTACGTCCCGATTCCAAGTCGCAAGTAACCATGGAATACGGCGACGACAACAAGCCTGTGCGGGTTCATACGATTGTCATCTCTACCCAACACGATGACTTTGATGAAGAAACGGCCATGCTTGCAAAGATCAAACAGGATGTCAAGAACATATTGATCCCAAGGGTGAAAAAGTCTCTTAACATTGACGCACAAAATATAATAAACGACAATTTTATATTACACGTTAACCCAACCGGCAAATTCGTAATCGGAGGACCTCATGGAGATACCGGGTTAACAGGACGTAAAATTATTGTAGATACTTATGGGGGAAAAGGCGCACATGGCGGCGGTGCTTTCTCGGGAAAAGACAGCTCCAAAGTGGATAGGTCTGCTGCTTATGCCACTCGTCATATTGCGAAAAACATGGTAGCTGCCGGCATTTCGGAAGAGGTATTAGTTCAGGTAGCTTATGCTATTGGTGTTGCAGAGCCGGTAGGATTGTACATCAACACCTACGGATCTTCAAACGTTGATTTAACAGACGGTGAAATCGCCGAAAAAATCAATGCTATCTTTGATATGCGCCCAGCGGCCATCGTAAAAAGATTTGGACTTAAAAACCCCATATTTGAACCAACTGCTGCATATGGTCACGTAGGCAGAAAACCATATACCCAAACCGTGACCGTAAAACACAATGGTTCGGACATTGAGAAAGAGGTTGAATTCTTCACATGGGAAAAACTTGATTATGTAGATAAGATTAAAGAATCTTTCGGCATTTAATAGTAGATTAAACACTAAATATATACTGGCTATTCGATGATTCGGATAGCCTTTCTTTTTTTATGTTTTAACCCGGATTATGTATTGGAGGTTCGTTATGAGCACTGCAAGTACAATAAAACAAGGCATTACTGAAACGAGGCATCACTTGTCCCGATTACTTTCGGGAGCATCGTTCCGGTGAGTTGAAGTGATGCAACGAAGTGTCTTGTTTTAAAGTAATTTCAATGTGCAATAGAATTTCTAATGCAAATTGCGGGTTTAAATTAAAAATAATTTCTAACGACAGCAGGCTTTTTACGTATCCGGGAAGTCCCGACTAAGAAATTCTTATAATTCAGTTTTGCTGAAATATTCAGATTTTATTAGTCGAATTACTTATCAGGTATTTTCTAATGACAATTTTGGGATTATTTTTTTTTGTTTCCCCAGGGTATCTGATAACCCAGCACATACGAAAAACCCAGGTTAAAGTCATTAGATCCGTTACCAAAACCCGGTACGGTATACGCCTCAAGGATTTCACTGTTTCCAGAACTTATTTTCGCCTTTATACGAATCATCCAGCTCATATAAAAGTTATTGAGCACCTCGCTTCGCAACCCAAACACTGCCTCAACCCAGTGCGTATTTAAAGTATAGGGGGAAATAGAAGAAGTGTAATCCCCCCAATAGTCTTCGTCGATGGTTAAAGAACCAGCTTCATGCTCTTGCAAGGCATATCCATACCTCAATCCAATCAGAATATTGTCATTATTACCCTTTTCATCAACAACAAAAATATCGTAATCGATACCTGCCCGAACAAAAAAACCGGTGGACTCATAGGTATACGACTTATCATCAAACGAAACAGTTTCCGAACCCAAAGTACCTGCAAAGAAAGTACGCTTACCCAAATTTGATCTGACACCCGCCTCCAATGCAAATCTATCTTCATCGAACACAGGAATAAGAAACCTTGAGATATCAATTCCCAATTCGGTTCCCTTCTTCTTATCGGGATAAGGGATCTTCTCTTTCTTCTTTAGGGGAGTTCCTTCCTTACCTTCTATATTTTGTCGCTCGCGCTCACTTCCGGACTGTGTATAATCTTGCCCGAAAGCAGTCCACGATAGGGCAAAAAGCAATAAACTAGTACAGATATATCTTAACATTCTCTAAATTTTCGTTGTAAATAACCTCATCGTAATCAATTGCTACTGAATCAATAAAAGAAACATCAGAGAATAAAACGGTATCCAGATAAAAAGAAAAAACAAAGCCGCACTCTCCCGAAACAAAGTTTAATTCTTTCTGGTGTACAAACGAAACCGTGTCCTTTAATTCATTTATTTCGATGATAAACCGGGAGGTATCTTTATGCATATTTAAAGGTAAATACACATCGCTTACCGTAACCGTATCATAGGGAATACTATCCACACCAATGCTGTATATTACAACATCGCTCACCGAAGAATCCGTATCTGTGGATTGGTATGAAGAATAAAACCCGGCTTGTACGGATTGCTGGTTCGATAAACAGAAGTCGCTACTTTCATCTTCACAAGCATATATTAAAATTATAAATATCAGCGCAAACGCATGAACAAATACCTTCATTTAATATCATATTAATTAAATTGCGAATGCAATATTAGTAAAAATAGAGGCAAACGGACAACCCTTACGCAATAATCCTTCCAAACAAGCTACCCGAATCAATTAAAATAAAATGTTACCTTATATAAGAGCTGACCATTAATATCATTAAATAAAAATAATAGATAATTTCCACGAAGCAAACAGACGTGCTTCCGCAATCCTCCTTTCAAAATTGGTTGGATAAGCAAA